>JAUWTC010000360.1 GCA_030609785.1 Holophagae bacterium | reverse complement strand
TATCAGCTATCATCGCCTCATGTCATCTGAAGAGTGGCAACCAACGGCTTCGCTGGCCAATATCCGACTCCGGGCGAAGATCCTCGGTCAGATCCGATCGTTTTTCGCGAAGCGGGAGGTCCTCGAAGTTGAGACGCCGGTGCTGTCCAACGCAACGGTGACCGATCTTCACCTCCACACGCTCTCAACCTCAGCCCAGATCCCAGGAGGCGTCGGCCCAACGAAGCTCCACCTCCAGACCTCGCCGGAATTCGCAATGAAAAGGCTGCTGGCTGCCGGCGCCGGCCCAATCTATCAACTCTGCAAGGCCTTCAGGGACCAGGAGGCCGGACGTCTCCACAACCCCGAATTCACAATGTTGGAGTGGTATCGCCCCGGGTGGGACCACCACCGTTTAATGGACGAGGTCGAAGACCTGCTTTCGGAAATCATCGCTTCGGGCCCCAAAAACCGACGATCCTACGGCGAGTTGTTCTCCTCCGAACTCGGAGTCGATCCTCACCGAGACGACGTCGAGACCCTGAGACGTCGAGCCCTCGAACACGGTCTCGAAGATATCGGGGGTCTTGATCGCGAGGGATGGCTGAGCCTGATGATGACCCACCTCCTCGAGCCCACGCTGGGCCGCGGTGCGCCGACCTTTGTCTTCGACTATCCTGCTGACCAGGCGGCCCTGGCCAGGGTTCGTCACGACGATCCTCCCGTTGCCGAGCGATTCGAGGTCTACGTTGAAGGTGTCGAACTTGCCAACGGCTATCACGAACTGACCGATGCCGGCGAACAGCGGCGGCGTTTCGAACAGGACCTCGAAATCCGGCGGTTACGAGGCCTGCCTGCGCCCCCCATCGATCGCCGTTTGATCGACGCTCTCGACCACGGTATTCCCCCGTGCGCGGGAGTCGCTCTCGGCGTCGACCGCCTGGTGATGCTTGCCGCCGGCGCATCGCGCCTGGAGGAGGTCATCGCCTTTCCGATTGGGCGGGCATAACCCAGCGAAGCCGAAAGGAACAAGAACACATTTGAACCGCGAAGAGCGCAAAGAGCACGAAGGAAACGCAAAGAGGGCGTTGAAAAAAGGAAGGTATCCGGCCGGGCCTCGAGGCCGACTCACTCCAGGTAACCGAGAATCTTTAACTGCCTAAGGTGGACCTTGTCGATCGGGGCGACCTTGCGACTGTCGTCGAGTGAGCTGCCCGGTCCCTGTTCCAGCGTCCAGGTACCGTCGGCCGACACGATCGAGGAGTGTCTAATCTTGACTGCGTCCTCCCGCTCAGCGGTGAGGAACTCGGTTTCGATCGTCGCCAGTTCAGGCAGGCTAAGCTCCCCGTGCCGAGCCAGGTTCTCGATGACGCCGGACAGATCCCTGAGGCTGATCAGATCGTCTCTTTGACCGGGCTCCAATCCCGAGAAGCTGAGCGGGATCCGAACCCGCTCCGGGTACGGCGCCCCGCAGTGGCCGTAGACCGTCTTTCCGTCACGGTCTTCAAAAAGCCCCTCACCATGGTCAGAGGTCAGAATCACACTCAGGTTGTCGGCCAAAGGGGTGGTCTCGAGCCAACACAGGTAACCATAGAGGTACGAGTCGAACTGTCTTACCTTGGCCGCGTACATGTCGCGCACCGCGACGGCACTCTCCGGGTCGCCCTGTCGATGGGCTTTGCCGAATCGATGGGCTTTGTCGATGCGGTACTTGTTCCACTCCTTGAGGGTCACGAAGTCGTGGCCGGCAAAGTCGCTGTCGTCGATGTAGTACTCGTGGACGAAATAGGTATGGAGGAGCACGAAGAGAGGTTCTGAACGCTCTCTGGCGAGTACCTTCTTGCTGCGCTCGAAGGGCTGGAGGAGGGTCTGGAAGTACAGTGGGCTAGGCTCGTTATTGACCTGGTCCCACTTGTCGAAATGCTCGGCCATACCGATGTGCTTCGACACGTAGCCGGAATTGGTGAAGGCGAAGGAATAGTAGCCCAACTCGCGCAGAACGGCCGGGATCGTCGGCAGCTCGGGGGGGACCCTGCTGCCACGGTACTCGACGCCATGCTCTCTCGGCAGAAGCCCGGTCAACAGGGTGACATGACTCGGCAGGGTCCAGGTGGAGTTGGCGTAGGCCCTCGTGCACAGCACACCGTTGCGCTCGGCCCAGCCGAAGGACAGCGGCATGTGCTCGGCCGAGAAGTAGTCTGCCCTGAGGGTGTCGATCGACACGAGAACCACGTTCGGGAGCGGCCCGCTGAGAGTGTGGTCATTGCCGGAGCCACCGCAGCCGAGGGTGCTCGCCAGCAGGATGGTGATGAGGACGAGGTGTTTCTTGGTCGACACGAGTTTTTGCCCTTCCGCCCGATGGATGAGGTTGAGGTTGAGGCTGAGGAGAGGAATTTCCTCACTCGAACACCGCGAGCCTACCACGACCTGAGGCCCCCATGATCCTACCGATGAGTTCGTCGCTTTCAGTTTCCCAGAACCTTTCTTCTTGACCCCTTCAACCCGCTATACTTCCCCCATGCTCCTGACACTCATCATCACGTTTTCGCTGGCCTTTGCCTTCAGTCACATCGTCCTGTGTGCCGAGCCCTTCAGGTCCGAGCTGGTGGAGAAGATGGGCACGATGAGGTTCCGGATCGTGTATTCGTTCATCGCCGTCGGGACGTTTGCCCCGGCAGCGGTCATCGCGTTTACCAACCGACACCTGGGCCCGGTCCTCTTCGTTCTCCCCCGGTGGGCCGAACTCAGCCTCGCACTGATTCTGATGTTCGGCGCCGTGCAACTGATCGTGCTCTCGCTGGCGACGCCCTCACCCGTCAGCCTGATGCCCGTCAAGCCCGAACCGCGGGGCGTCCTGCGCATCACCCGCCACCCGATGAATATGGGCTGGGTCTTGTTCGGTCTGGCCCATGTCATCGCCAACGGCGCCCTGGGCGACGTCGTGTTTTTTGGAACCTGTTTTGTATTTGTCGGACTGATCGGCCCCTTCCACATGGATGCGCGCAAACGGCGTCAGGCCGGTGAGACAATGGCCACCTTCCTCAAGGAAACCTCGGTGATCCCATTCGCCGCCATCCTCTTGAGGCGTCAACGATTGATCCTTTCGGAGCTGGCCTGGCCGATGGTCATTCTGGGCATTGGTATTTGGGCCGCTCTGGTCTTTTACCATGGTCGACTCTTTGGTGCGCCGTTGCTATAGGGGAGAAGGGTTTAGGGGTTAGGGACCGGCCCGCCGTTCTCACCAGTGATCGACCGGGGCACGAAATACGCAGACGACTATTCTGGGAATCAGATTGCCCCGGAATGGGTCCCTTTCTTCGCCATTTCTTGATCTCGTTCAATCTAGCCCACGCTGGTCGCTTCGCGACCTCCACGGCTTCGCCGTGATCACCCTTCGGGCGATGCGCGATGTCCCTACCTCTTGGGAAGGACTCCGACGTAGGATCCCGCAGCCATGGCGGTGTTCCGGTCGTTCTTGGGCTCCTCCGCGAAACTCCTGGCAAACAGCTCTTCTGCACGTTGACGGTCACCCTGGAGGTTGAAATAGGCGCCGATCTCGGCCAACCAGTCTGCATCCTTAGGCTTTTTCTCCAGGACCTTCTCGAACATCCCCCGCGCTTCGGCCCAGTCACCTGCCTGGAAGTAGACCCGGCCGATCCGGATCCAGTCGCTTGGCTTCGGCCCGTCAGCCAGAATCGCATCGAAGACCGCCTGGCCACGGCTCTTCTGCCCGGAGAGATAGAATACGCGCCCAACGCCGATGCGTTCCCAGGTTCCCCCTCCCGCCTGCAACAGGGCCACTTCTGCCAG
>JAUWTC010000447.1 GCA_030609785.1 Holophagae bacterium | reverse complement strand
CGCCACGAGTCCTCGGCATCGCGTTCGGCCCACCCTGGTTGGGGGGAGGTGTAGGGCTCGATTTCGATACGTGCTTTTGACACGAGCCGGCCCTCGAGGTCGAAGAGCAGGGCTCGCACGCTTTGCGTACCGTGGTCCAGGGCCAAAAGGTAGTCAGCTTGGGCCATGGATCAGTTGTACCGCAGTTGACGTCAGCTGTCAGCTCTCAGCTGTCGGCCGATCAGCAGTGTTTCGATCCTGGGAGGGGTGGGCCGCCGATATCGTAGGCCCTGGGGAGCCAATTCTTTCCCCTATTCCACAGCATCCGACCACCATGGAGGGTCGCCGATCCCTTGGTCTGTGTGCCGCTGTTGAGGGCCGATACGGTACGCGGTCCTACCCCTTTTTCGGTCGCTGATTGGCCTTGAGCACCCTCTTGCGAATCCGAATCGTCGTGGGCGTCACCTCGACCAACTCATCCTTGTCGATCCACTCCAGGGCGAGATCCAGGGTCATGCGCCGGGGCGGGGCCAGGCGCAAGGCCTCGTCGGCGCCGGAGGACCGCATGTTGGTCAGCTTCTTTTCGCGGGTGACGTTGACGTCGAGGTCTCCGGAGCGGGCGCTCTCGCCGACGATCATGCCCTCGTAGACCTCGGTGCCCGAGGCCAGAAAGAGGGTGCCGCGCGGCTCGAGGTGGAAGAGGGCGTAGGGTGTCGTCTTGCCCATCCGGTCGGAAATCAGGGTGCCGGTCGGTCGTCCCCCGATAGGACCTTGCCAGGGCGCCCAGCCGTCAAAGAGATGGTTGAGGATGCCGGTGCCCCGGGTGTCGGTCAGAAATTCCGAGCGGAAGCCGATCAGGGCTCGAGAGGGGACCCGGAACTCGATCCGAACCCGCCCGTGTCCGGGGTTGTGCATCTCGGTCATCACGCCCTTGCGGGACCCCAATTTCTGGGTGATGACGCCGACGTATTCGTCGGGGCAATCGACCTGTACCAACTCCATCGGCTCGTGTTTGTGGCCGTCAATTTCCCGGGTGACGACCTCGGGTTTGGAGACCGACAACTCGAAGCCCTCGCGCCGCATGGTCTCGATCAATATCGCCAGTTGGAGTTCACCACGGCCCATCACCTTGAAGGAATCGGTGCCGGAGACTTCCAGGCGCATGGCGACATTGTGGAGCATCTCCTTTTCCAGCCGGGCCAGGATCTGCCGAGCCGTGACCTTCGTGCCGTCACGCCCGCCGAAGGGGGAGGTATTGGCGGAAAAGACCATCGACATTGTCGGTTCGTCAACTGCGATGCGCTTGAGGGGCCGAGGGTCGTCAATATCGACCAAGCTGTCGCCGATCGAGACCTCTTCGAGTCCTGAGATCGTCACGATGTCGCCCGCGATCGCCTCGTCGACTTCTTGGCGTTTGAGACCCTCTTGGGAAAAGATCGTCCCGATCTTTACGGTGACGACGCCCTCTTCCCGCGCCTGCCCGACGGTGCTTGCCGATCGGAGGGTGCCGTTGACGATGCGGCCCACCGCCAGGCGGCCCAGATAGTCCGACCACGCGAGGTTGGTCACCAGCATCTGCAACGGGGCCGAAGGGGTGCCTTCGGGTTCAGGCAAATTGGTGACGATTTCTTCAAACAGTGGTTTGAGGTCGCCGAATTCGCCGTCGAATCCGAGGCGGCACAGTCCTTTGCGGGCGTCGGTGCAGAAGACCGGAAAGTCCAGCTGCTCCTCGGTGGCGTCCAGGTCAATGAACAGATCGTAGACCTCGTCCAGCACCTCCTCAGGTCTGGCATCATCGCGGTCGATCTTGTTGATCACCAGAATCGGCGGCAGGCCCAACTGCAGGGCCTTGGCCAGGACGAAACGTGTCTGGGGCAGGGGTCCTTCGGCGGCGTCGACCAGCAAAAGAACGCCGTCGACCATCTGCAACGTACGTTCGACCTCGCCGCCGAAATCGGCGTGGCCAGGGGTATCGACGATATTGATCTTGACGTCCCCGAAGCGGACCGCGGTGTTCTTGGCCAGGATGGTGATACCGCGTTCCCGCTCGATGTCGCCGGAATCCATGACACGCTCCGCCACCCGTTCGTGAGAGCCGAAGGTGCCGCTTTGCCACAGCATCGCGTCGACCAACGTGGTCTTTCCGTGGTCGACGTGAGCAATGATGGCGATGTTTCGAAATTTCTGATTTGACATGTTATCTCCGGTTCCCGCGGATGCGGGCGCGCTTTTGTAGCACTGGAGAGACGTGGTGTCAAAGAGGCTGGGACGCTGGAAGGCTGGGAAGCTGGGGGCCGAAAAGGCCGAAAAGACCAAGAGAGCCCCTCTCCGACGGGGCGTGCGGGGTCAGGCCTTCTTCACCGGGCAGACCTTCCGAGACCGGGGACGTTGCGAAGAATGCCTGACCGGGCAACCCCCGGCGAGAGCGTCAGCAATCGAGTCTCGGCCCACGCCGTAGGCCGCCGAGGTCCTTTCCCTCAAGGGGCGAGATCCCACCGATTCCAACACTGTCGCCTCTTGAGGGAAATGCACCGAGCGGGGGCGCGCCCTGCGCGACACCGAAGGCCGGGGTTGGAATCCAGGGGCAGGGACAGGGACCGCGTCAGCAGACAGCGCCAGCTTCAGTTGGCAGAGACAGCGACCGGGACAGGTTCAGCGTCGGCGACCGGGGCCGCGACAGG
>JAUWTC010000407.1 GCA_030609785.1 Holophagae bacterium | reverse complement strand
GTTTCGTGATCGTAATGGATGACGAAGAATATGAGGAACGAAACGGCCCGTTTTTGGAGCCCGGACAAACTCTCGGCCGGAACGTGGAGCTTCACAAGGTGCTTTGGGGTTGCCCGGGAATTCAATCTGGTCTAGCAGCAGGAAGTTACACGGTAGAAGTTAGGTGGTACCGGTGGGTTTCAGCACCCTTCCGGCTAGTGGTGATTAGTCTACCAGAGTAACGGATGTTCTTTAATTATCTGAAAATGAGGACCAAAAAAAGGGGAAACATCAATGCCTGGTCCGGCCTTCACCATTTTACGAGGTGATTCAAAAGCGGTGCTTCCGAACCCCGGCCTTCGGGTCCGCTTCGCGAACCCGCTCGGCGCATTTTCCTCAAGGGGTAGCAGGGTCGGATTCGGAGGACAACCGCCCCTTGAGGAAAATGGCCTCGGCGGCCTACGGCATCAGCTGGGATTCGGCTGCTGACGCGCTCGCCGAGGGTTGCCCGGTGTCGCCCTTCTTCACATCGACGGCTCGGTTGGGAGTTCTGCCCGGTGAAGAGAGGGCGCACCCGGCACGCCCCGTCGGAGAGGGGCGCTCCCATGGTTTCACGTCGGCATCGGCCCACGGAAGGCGCTCGATGCGGGGCGGGAGCCCCGCGCTCCTTCATCAACACCGAAAAATCAACCGACGACGAGAGAAAGGGACACTCATTTTCTTGTTCTTTTCTTTTCATTCTTCCCCCTTTTTTTTCTTCTTTCTTCGCCCCCACCCCAAGGAACTATCGGTAATGAGGAGACCGAAGGTCGACGAACGCCGAGAGTTCTGAGGGCGGGTGGGAGGTGGGGTGGGGGCGGGCGAGCGTAGCGAGCGCTCCTGGAGCGCCCCCAGACTAACCGAGCCGCTGCCCGCGTCAGCGGGCCGGAATGAGACCGGAAGGTGAAGCGAGGCTTGCCCGACTTTCCCTTCACGGGTTCCCCATAAGCCTCGATTCGCCGACGGCCGAAGACCGGAAGCTCTGAGCGAAGCGATGAGCAGCGGCGGTCACACTCAGAATCCACGGCAGTGGTAGCCTATCGGGTGCACCGGACCGGACGGCCCACAGGTGCGTCGGAGGCACAATGAACCCCTACAAAGACATGTCACGAGACGAACTGTACAAGGCGTTGGAGATGTTCGCCAAGAACTGGCTGGCCCACGACGGCTGTTGGTTTCTCGCGGCGGAAGCCGAGCATGGCATGGAGACCGCGATCCGCCTGGATGAACTGGCATGGGACCGGTTCGCCACGACCGAAGCTCGCCGCATCGTCAAGGGCTATGGACTGCCTGAAAACGGCGGACTGGAAATCTTGGCGAAGGCCCTGAGTCTGCGCATGTACGCCGTGATCAACGAGCAGCACATCGAGTGGTCCGAGGACCGAAAACGCCTTCGTTTCTTCATGGACATCTGCCGGGTTCAGGAGACCCGCCGGCGCAAGGGCATGCCGGATTTCCCATGCAAGAGCGTCGGCATCTTCGAGTTCACCGCCTTTGCCAAGGCGGTCGATCCCCGGATCAAGACCCACTGTCTCCACTGCCCGCCCGATGCTCCCGACGGTCTGTATTGCGGCTGGGAGTTCACGCTGGACGATTGAGCTCTACTCCAGTGCCACTCCGTAACCGAGCGTCCAACGGCGACCTGGCCGAAGCCCTCTTTTCCCTGGCCGAAATGGAGGGCCTGGGAGACCGGCGCATCGCCTACCTCAAGGCCGGTTACACCGTTTTTGACGCCGAAGGCCCGGCTCACAAGGCGGTTCTGGACCAGGCGCCACCGTGGCTCAAACCGCTGCTCTCTCAGTTGATGGAATGCTCCGGGCCGGACGCTCTCGAAGCCGCCGCCCAACGACTCTCGGACGGCGGCAGGCCCCGTCGACGGGGCACGCGGGAGAACTACCTGGCCCGGATCGACGTCCACACCATCATTGCCGAGGCTGACCCCGACCTGCACCCTCAGCGCATGCGAGGCGCCTTCCACTGGCACACGACCGACTCGGACGGCAAAGCTCCCCTGGAGACCATGGCTCGGGCCTGTCGCCGTCGAGGGGCGTCCTGGGCGGTTGTCACAGACCATTCCCGTGGCCTCGAGGTGGCCTCGGGCCTGGACGGCGAGGGCATGAGACTCCAGCGGCGCCGCGTTGATCGCTGGAACCAGAACCACGGCGACGACCTGCGCCTCTTTCAGGGCCTCGAGGTGGAGATTCTCGAAGACGGCACGATCGACATTCCACAAGCCGAACGGCGGGAACTGGATTGCGTCGTCGCCGCTGTTCACCGCCACTTCGACCCGGACCGCGACCAGACCGAGCGATTGTTGCGGGCCGTTTCAACTCCCGACGTTCATTGCCTCGCCCACCCCAGGGCCCGCCATTTCCACAACCGCCCCGGACTTCGGGCTCGCTGGGAGAGAGTCTTCACCGTCTGCGCCGAGAACGACGTCGCTGTGGAAATCAACGGCTTCCCCCGCCGCCAGGATCTCGACTGGGACCTGGCGCGCTTGGCCTCGGAGTGCGGCTGCATTTTCATCCTGGCCTCCGACGCCCACGCCCCGCGTCATCTGGAATTCGACGCCTACGCCTGCGCGATCGCAAGCCGGGCCGAATTGGCGCCTTCAACCATCCTCAACACCAGGCGTGCCGAGGTGTTCGAAGATTGGCTCTTCGTAGGTTAGACTTCCTCGATGGAACCGACGTTACTGTCCGGCCGGAAGATACTCCTGGTGATCAGCGGCGGCATTGCCGCGTACAAGAGCCTGACACTGATTCGTGAACTCAGAAAGCTCCATTGCGAAGTCAAGTGCGTTCTCAGCGGCAATGCCCATCACTTCGTTACCCCCTTGTCGGTAGCCGCCATCTCGGAAAACCCAGTCTATTCCGATCTCTTTTCCTTGACCGACGAGCATGAGATGGGGCACATCCGGCTCTCTCGAGAGGCCGATCTCGTCGTTGTCGCGCCTGCGACCGCCGATGTGATCGCCAAAATGGCCCACGGCCTTGCCGATGATCCGGCCTCAACGGTCCTCCTGGCCTCAACGGCACAGATTCTGGTGGCGCCCGCGATGAACACCGCCATGTGGGAGAACCCGGCGACTGTTTCCAACATGGACC
>JAUWTC010000128.1 GCA_030609785.1 Holophagae bacterium | reverse complement strand
GTTGATTGGTATCTGCCGGGCGGGGGGGGTGCTAAGGTGCCCGTATGGAACCGGAACGTACAGCTTCGAAGAGGACCCCAGTCGCTCCGCACCCGCCGTTGCCGCAGTACTACGAAAAGGCCGAGGATCGGAGGTCTTTCGTCGATCGGATCTTCGACGACACAGCGGTTCACTACGATTGGATCAACAACGTGATGTCGTTGGGATCCGGTGTTACCTACCGCCGGGAGGCGCTGCGCCGTGCCGGTGTGGTGACCGGCATGCGGGTTCTGGATGTCTGTTCGGGGAGTTGTCAGGTTGCAAGGGCCGCTGAGGATATCGTAGGGCGGGAAGGCTGGGTCTGCGGTCTCGATGCCAGTCTGGGTATGCTGCGTGAGGGACGCAACTTTGTGTCGGCGCCGCTGACTCAGGCTTTTGTCGAGCGCCTTCCGATCGCTGACGAGGTGGTGGATGCGGTAACTATGGGCTACGCCTTGCGGCATGTCGCTGACCTGGAGACGACATTCAGGGAGTATTATCGGGTCTTGAAGCCAGGCGGTCGTCTTCTGATTCTGGAGTTCACGAAACCCAAATCAAGCGTGATGTTCCAGGCCTCCCGTTTTTACCTCAGGCGTGTTGTGCCGGCGTTGGCAAGACTCCGGGGCCGAAAGGCACGGACGCTGATGGAGTATTTCTGGGACACGATTGAACATTGTGTGCCGCCGGAGACGATCATCGACGCATTGAGTGCGTCGGGATTCGAGAACGTGGGCCGATCGGGCCAAATCCAGCTTTTCAGTGAGTACCTGGCGTTCAAAGGGGAGTAAGCGCTGTCCCTCGAACCTTGCCTGCGGCTGATACGAATCCCTAATCCCTAATCCCTAATCCCTGTTCCCTGTCCCCGCCTTCGCCGGATCAGGGGAGCACGACCGGCGTCAATCCCCGGGCCTCGATGGCGTCGAGCAGACGGGGCAAGACCTGCAGGATGACCGCGTGCCCTTCGGAGGTCCGGGCCGAAGATCCATCATGCAGCAGCAGGATATCGCCCGGTCCCATGCGACGGGTCAGTCGCTTCAAGACACGGTTGGGTTGGGTGTCTGTCGTGTCGAAGCCCCGCCGGTTCCACGCGGTCAGGCACAAGCTGCGCCGCTCCAGCATCGGCTGAAGGAACGGCCCTCGAATGCCGGCGGGGGCCCGAAAGTGGGTTGGCCATTTGCCCCCAAGGGCTTCGAGCAATTCCTGGCTTCGGTCGATTTCCTCCGCCAGCCTGGTGTATGAGTGGAAGAAGAAGGCGGGCGAGTGGCTCCAACTATGGTTGCCAAGGCTGTGACCCGCCGCGGCGATCCCTTTAACGAGCGATGGGTGATTCGCGGCCCTTTGACCGATTGGGAAGAACGTCGCCGCAACGCCTCGATCCTCGAGGATCTTCAACACGGCCGGAGTCACTTCGGGGTCGGGCCCGTCGTCAAAAGTCAGGGCAACCCGACCACCGGTACCTTTCGGTGGCGCCAATCGACTTCGGCAGGGTCCAAGGATCTGCGCCCGAGGCATGATGCCCGCCAGGGCGATCAGTGCGTGATTCGTGACCAGGGCGGCGGCTACCCAGGGCCATCGGGAGGGCACTGCCGCAAGGGCAGCCGCCCCTGCGAGATGCCAGGCGATGGATCCCTTCATCAGTCCAGGCAGGCGTGGATTCGTTTCAGTCACCGGGTCTCGAGCCATTTCCGGACGAGCTTTCGGTCGATTTTTCCCCTGGAGGTCCGGGGCAGTGCTTCGACCCTCAAGATTTGGCGCGGGACCTTGTGGGAGGCCAGGTGTTGGCGGCACGAGTCCCTGATGCCATCCACCTGCGGCATCGTGTCATCTCCGGCGACGATCGCTCCCAGCGATTCCCCTGACATTGACGGATCTTGGATTCCCATGACCACTGAGTCGTCAACACCGTTCAGCCCATTCAGCACAGTTTCGATTTCCCGTGGGTCCACCTTTTTGCCTCTGACGTTGACGATGGTGTCCACCCGTCCGAGGAGTCGGAGTTCGCCGTCCCGGAAAGACCCGATGTCCGACGTCAGGTAACGGCCGCCTCCCAGGGTCTCATCACCATTTGGAATGTAACCGACGGCGGCCGCCGGAGACAGGACCTCGACGATGCCCTGCCCCGTGTCCAACCCGGATTCAGGCGCCAGGAGGATCTCCACACCATCGAGAGGCGTTCCAAGGGTGCCGCGCTCGCCGGCGCCGCCTTGGCGGTCGTAACAGATGCCGCCGACTTCCGAGGCGCCGTAGAACACGTGAATGGGTTGCCCGAAGATCTCCCTGAATCGCCCCGCGGTCTCAGGTTTCAAGGGGGCGCCCGCGGTAATGACCTTCCGGAGAGTCGTTGGAAGTGGGGGAGGTGCCTCCATTTTGAGAAGAGCCTCGATATAGGCCGGAACGGTCGGCAGAAAGGTGATCCGGCTGTTGGAGGCTGTTTCAACTGCGGCGAAAGGACTGATCCCGTCAGGAACCGCCAGAAGCCAGCCCCGCGTCAAGGCCGGCAGGAACAGGCTGGAAAAACCATAGGCGTGGGACAGAGGGATGGCGGCCAGGGCTCGTTCTTGGACCAGTTCCATCGTCGATCTAATCGCGGAATCGTCGTTCAGGAGAGCCTCTGAGGTCATGCCGATGCCTCGAGGTTGGCCGGTGGAACCCGAAGTCAGCCGAATCGTCGTGACGGCTTCGGGGATATCGGGTGGGGTTGCCGTGGGGTCGAGGCTCAGGTGCAGCTCTTCGGCCGACGAGGGCCAGCCGGTGTCGGAGACCAGACATCCGGCGCTGAGCAAGGATCGTTCGATACGGCGTCGCTCCGACAGAGGGGTTCCTCGATCCATCAAGAGGACCCTGAGGCCCGCTCGTCGAAGTCCGAGATAGCCGGAAGCAAAGGCGGGGCCGTTGGGAGCAGCCAGACCGACGATGTTGCCTGCCGCCACGCCGCTTTCGACCGCTCGCCGCCGGATATCTTCGGAGAGCCGGTCGATATCGCCGACAGTCGCCATCGCTGTCGTGGAGACCATCAGCGTGTCGGAGTCGCGTGCGGCCACCAGGGCGTCAAAGGCGGAGAGAATGGGATCGTTCGTCATTAAATAATCACCTATTCGACAAGTGGCATCGAGTATACTTCGGCCGCATTCCAACTGCGGTTGCTTTTGCACATCGGCCCTTCGGAATGGACGGGGGAGGCAAATGACTCATCAGGAAGTGATTCGGGAGAGGCTCAAGAGATTGATCATTGAGAGCCTCCATCTCGAGGGCATGACACCTGAAATGATCGAAGACGAGGCACCCTTGTTTGGAGAAGGCCTCGGCCTGGATTCGGTCGATGCCCTGGAACTGGTGGTTGCGTTGGAGAAGGAATTTTCGATTCGAATCGAAGGTGAAGAAACGACGCGCGAGGCGTTCGCTTCGGTTTCGGCGATGGCGGGCTTCGTCGATGGTCTGACGGGGAGTAACGTCTCTCGAGCATGAAGGTTGTCATCACCGGAGTCGGTGCTGTCAGTGGTTTCGGTTGGGGTGTCGAGGAGTTATGGTGTGGCTTGGAGTCAGGCGCAACATCCATTCGGGTCCCCTCGGTCTTCGACGTTGAGGGGCAACGAACGACCCTTGCTGCCGAAGTTGGTCCACCGGACGCTGACGCCCAGGCGGGAATCGATAGCCTCAGAAACCTGTCACGGGCCGATGTCTTTGCGGTGATCGCCGCTCGTGAGGCATTGGTTCGAGCGGGGCTGGATTGTGGCGGCTCGAGGACCGGGGTCTTTTGTGGCGGAAGCACCGCCGGCATGGCTGAGTGCGAGGATTTTGTCGGCCGTATTGTCGGCGTTCGTCCGGGCAAGCCGATGCTCAAGTTGCTGGCCTCGCAACAGCTTAATGGGCCCGGTGACGCTGTTGCACGTGATATCGGCGCTTGCGGTCCCGTTATCGGTTTTTCTTCGGCCTGCGCTTCCGGGGCCATGGCTTTGGGTGCGGCGTTGGAGGCTGTCCGGTCCGGAGAAGTTGACGTGGCCCTCGCCGGTGGTGCGGACTCCCTGTGCCTGTTGACCTACTCCGGTTTCAATGCTCTTCGGTCGGTCGATCCAGGGCCATGTCAGCCCTTCCGGAAGGATCGGCAGGGCCTGAGTCTGGGCGAGGGGGCCGGGATGTTGGTCCTGGAAAGCCTCGATCAGGCCATGGCAAGAGGCGCTGAGCCCCTGGCCGAGTTGGCCGGGTACGGGGCTTCGTGTGACGCCCACCACATGACGGCGCCCCACCCAGACGGCGACGGCGCTCTTGCGGCGATGCGGGCGGCCCTCGAGGACGCTGGACTGGAAGCCCGAGACGTTGGGGTCGTTAACGCGCACGGCACCGGAACCTCCCACAATGATCAGTCAGAGTCCTGCGCGCTCAGGCGACTCCTCGGAGATCGCTCGTGCGAGGTCCCATTGACGGCGCCGAAAGGGGCCTTGGGCCATGTGTTGGGAGCTGCTGGCGCTCTCGAAGCGGTGGCTTCGGTTTTGGCCCTCGAGCGCGGAAAGGTATTTCCGACTGCGGGTAGCGTTCCGGCCGATCCGGACCTGGGAATTGACCTGGTGTTGGAGAATCCCCGGCGGCTGCCAAAGGCAAGCCAGACCTGGATCTCCACCAATTTCGCCTTCGGTGGCGCCAACGCCGCCCTGGTCATCCGGAGCCTCGTGTGAACATTGTCATCAGCGGGCTGGGGGTGGTCACGTCGGGCGCCTGGGGCTGGGACGAGGCCAAGGACCTGTTCTCGGCGGCCGATCCGAGGCCGGTAAACATCGATCGGAGTGCGGGCTATCACCGTGAAGGCGGCGCCCGAAAGGCTTTGCTGGTTGACGCAGGGCGAATGGGAGACTGGCTGAGCCCGATGGCAGCACGGCGAATGAGTCCAGCCTCCCGCTTCGCCGTCTGCGCTTCCTTGATGGCCTTTCGTGATGCGGGGCTGGAACCGCAGCCTGACGATGGGACGACCGCTGTGGTGATGGGCACGACCTACGGAGCGGCCTTCGTTACGGAGAAGATCCTCCGCCAGGTTTTCCTCGAAGGTCCGGAATCCGTATCGCCGGCCCTGTTTACCGAGTCGGTCGCCAACGCCCCGGCCGCCCAGATCGCGTTGGCCGTGGGTGCGAGGGGCGCCAACAACACGGTGACCCAGCGACAAGTCAGCGTCATTGCTGCCTTGAAACAGGCGACCGGTCTTTTGCGGCGCGGCAGTGCAGACCGGGTCCTGGTCGGGGCGGTCGACGAGATGTCGCCGCTGCTGCATGCCATTCTTGATCGGTTCGCAGCCCTGGCCCAACCGGATGACGACGGTGTCGAAACGGGTCGGCCGTTCGATGCTCGAGGCAGCGGGTGGTTGGGGGCCGAGGGGGCCGCCGTGGTCCTGCTCGAGCGCGAGGATGCCGTCCGGAATCGGGGGGGGTCGTTCCGGGCAAGGTTGCTTGGCGCCGGGTCGGCTTTCGATCCTGGTGCGCCGCGCAGCGGGTGGGGGAAGAGTCCCGGACCGAGGGCCCAGGCCCTGGGGGCTTTTCTGGAGGATCACGGGGTGTCCCCGGGGACCGTCGATCGGATCGTGTGTTCAGCGGGCGGGTTGCGGGAGGCCGACCGTCTGGAGGCGAGATTGATTCGAGAGGTCCTGGGGGAGAGTCTGTTGCCTCCGGTTCTGGCGCCGACGGCTACCGCGGGAAGCCATGGTGGCGTATTGCTGGCGGGCTCGGTCCTTGCCGCCTCTGGGGTGACCTTCGGCCCGACCCCGGGGTTTGCCGTCCCTGACCGGGAGGCCGGTATCGTCCCTCATGACGGGCGCCCGCTGCCTCGTCCGGAAACCGTCCTTTTGACCGCCTGTGCTCCTGGAGGCTCGGCGGGATGGGCCCTGTTGGGGCGGGGAGAGGTATGAAGACTGTTCAAAACATTGCCGCGGTCATTCCGGCGTTCAACGCTGCTCCGTCTGTCGGTGACGTAGTTCGGCGTACCCTGCCGCAGGTTGCCGAGGTCCTGGTCGTAGACGACGGTTCCACCGACCAGACGAGCCACGAGGCCCGAAGCGCCGGAGCGGAGGTTGTGGCCCAGGAGATCAATCGGGGCAAGGGAGCGGCTCTGAGACTCGCCTTCGAGGTGTTGTTCGGGAAGGGGTTCGAGGCCGTGGTCACTTTGGATGCGGACGGCCAGCATCTGCCGGAAGAAATTCCGAAGCTGATCGATCGGTGGCGAGAGGGCCCGGATCTGGTGTTGGGCAGCCGTGATCATCTCTTTGAGGAAATGTCTGGTGTTCGGAAGGCCAGTAACAGTATTTCTTCGCGACTGATCTCTTTCGCTGCCGGCCAACGGGTGGGTGACGTACAGACGGGGTTTCGAATCTACCGACGGGGGTTGATCGAAGACGTTGGATTTCCAGAGGATCGCTTCGAGGCCGAGAGCGCCGTCGTCGTGCGGGCCGCTCGCAGAGGCTTTCAGCTGGCATCCGTGCCCATCCATCTGGGTTTTGCCGACGGACGCTGTACCAGTCACTACCGCCCTATTGTCGACAGCCTCCGTATTGCCCGGGCCGTCATTGGGGCACGTTTGGAAGGCGCGGGAACGGCAGCCTAACTCGAAGACGAATCGAGAGAATTGAGTCGGGGGCCGAACTTTCGTAGTGAACTCCTTGACCGATTTGACCCTTTGACCACCGTCATCCCTTGAGAGTTTGCTCAATTTTGGTTCTATCTCTTGCAAATACGAGGCTTGTTTCTCGCTTCGGGGTTGAGAGCCTGAGTTTTTGGGAGTATGGTGGACCCGCTGGCCAGGGCGCTGCGAGGGAGGCACGGTTGGACATTCGGGTACGGACGGCACTGATTTCGACGGGCCTCAACTTCGTGCTGACGATAGCCAAGTTCGTGCTCTTCGCGGTCAGCGGCAGCCTCGCGATCCTCGCCGAGGCGTGGCATAGCTGTGCCGATGTCGGCACCTCGCTGGTCGTACTGCTGGCGGTGCGGCGTGCCAAACAGATGCCGGACGGCATGTCCGAGACCGACGACGAAACACCGGTACCCGACGCTGACACCCCGCAGGCGGACGCCTCGCCATTGGGTGCGCGACTGCGTTTGTGGCTGCGAGGGATCACCGCCGAGCAGTGGGCGGCGTTCGGGATCGGCGTGT
>JAUWTC010000288.1 GCA_030609785.1 Holophagae bacterium | reverse complement strand
GTGCCTGCGTTGGTGCCGACCAGGAGGTGAAGATTGACAATTTTAGCGTCGCCCTGTCCCGGGCCGCCCTCGACCGCACTCGGCACAGCGTCCGCTACGACGGAAGCTACAGGCGGATCGACTACCCAGGTGGTGATGTGCGACCGACTGTCGGCGTGTGCACCGATGTCGTGATTCGCGCGTATCGAGCCCTGGAAATCGATCTGCAACAAAGAGTGCATGAGGACATGCTGGGTCATTTCGCCGACTATCCACAGATATGGAATCTGCAAGCGCCTGACAGCAACATCGACCACCGTCGTGTGCCCAATCTGCAGACCTATTTCAGACGTCATGGACTCGAACTGCCCGTGTCGTCCGATCCGGTGGACTACCGCACCGGAGATCTGGTCACATGGACGGTCGGAGGCAACCTGCCCCACATCGGCATTGTTGTTGATCTCAGGAGTCCGGACGAACAAAGGCCCTTGATAGTCCACAACATCGGCGCAGGGCCGCGGCTGGAAGACGTGCTCTTTGCCTACCCGATTACGGGGCATTATCGGTATGAGGGTAGGGGATAGGGGTCACAGGGGTCAAAATGGTCAAAATGGTCAAAGGGGTTGGGGGCAGGCGTCGACTCAGCCCAGGAGAGTACGCACCAGCAGATCATTGGTGAGAAGTGCGAGGTACACTGGCTTGACGACTGAGCCGTCAAGGAGAGCCGGATGAGACCCTTTCATTTACTTGTTTTTTTCGTCCTCGCCGTGGTTGCGTGCGGTGTCCCTCAGGGGTCTGGCACGATGCCGGAGGTTGAAGGTATTGACTTTGCGATCGCCATCCATGGAGGGGCGGGAACCATCGACCGCGAGATGAATCCCGACCTCGAAAAGGCCTACCGTGAGGCGCTCGAAGACGCGTTGCGGTTGGGGCACGGGCTCCTTGAGCAGGGCGCGACCAGTCTCGATGTCGTCGAACAGGTGGTGCGCCGACTTGAGGACGATGAGCTGTTCAACGCCGGCAAGGGAGCGGTGTTCACGCACGAGGGAACCAATGAACTCGATGCCGCGATTATGGACGGGGCGACTCGAGGGTGTGGTGCAGTCACCGGCGTGACGACGGTGAAGAATCCGATATCTCTGGCGCGAGCCGTGATGGAGGCCAGCCCTCACGTTTTTTTTACCGGCGCCGGGGCCGAGGCCTTTGCCGAGAAGATGGGGCTCGAACGGGTTGAACCCGACTATTTCTTCACCCAACGTCGGTGGGACAGCCTTCAGAGGGTTTTGGAACGGGAGGAGGACCGCGGATCCAACGCCGAGAAACACGGTACGGTGGGTTGTGTCGCCCTTGATCGCTCCGGTCATCTCGCGGCCGCGACATCGACGGGAGGCATGACCAACAAGAGATTCGGTCGAGTCGGAGATGTCCCGGTGATCGGAGCGGGGACCTATGCCGACGACCAGACGGCGGCGATTTCCTGCACGGGCCACGGGGAGCAGTTCATCCGCAACACCGTCGCCTCTCGAGTCAGTGCGTTGATGGAGTACAAGGGTTTGACGCTTGCCGAGGCGGTGGAGAGTGTGATCGGCGACGTTTTGCAGCCCGGTGACGGTGGTTTGATCGCGGTCGGCCGGGATGGCGCCATCGCCTTGGAGTTCAATACCGAGGGCATGTATCGCGGGGCAGCGGACTCGTCCGGGCGTTTCGAGGTCGCCATCTGGGAATAGTGCCGGCAGCTGTCAGCCGGGCCCCCCTGCAAGATTCAGAAAACGAACTCGAGTCGGCCAGGACAAAAAGACAATAGAACCGCGAAGACGCGAAGACCGCAAAGGGAACGCAAAGAAGATATTGAAATAAAATCCCTTAGCGCTCTTTGCGTCTTGGCGGTTCCAAACCAGACCATGGGTTTTTCGGTGGCAGTCCGCCATCCAGGGTGGTTTTGTAAACGGTTTGCATTAGACTTGAGGGGAGATTTGGAGGACTGATGAAACATACGAGAATGATGTTGGTTCTGGTCGCGCTGGTGGCGGTGATGGTCGGCTGCGAACGGTTGGCTTCGCTTCAGAACTCCAACGTGCGGATTGCCGGCGAGTGGCAGAAAATCGAAATGTCCTTCCCCGGAGATGATGTCTACGATTTTTCAGACCGGGTGATCACCGTCAACGGGATCGAGGAGGGAACCTACCGGTTCGAGAGCAATTCGATGCTGGAGGTGGTCCTTGACGGGCGGGTGTCGGTCTATGAGGTCGAGTTCGTCGATAGCTCGAAGATGACCTGGTATCGAAAGACCTCAAAAGGGCGGGACCGGGTCTCCGAGTGGGTCAAGGTGAAGTGATTTAACCCCCCGCCCTGAGAATCGACTTGGCGGCGTTGGCCTCTCTGGCATCGGGCGCCAGTGTGAGGAAACGGTTCATGTCCAGGAGCATCTCTTCGGTCTTGCCGAGTTTCTGCCAGACCCGGCCCCGGAAGTAGTAGGCGTGAGAAAAGCCAGAGTCTGCCTCGAGACACCGGCTGAAAGCTCCCCGAGCCGGGTCCCACTTCTCCTGGTACATCTGCGCCAGTCCCAGTTGGTACTCGCCCATCGCACGGTCGGCGCCGTTCTTGATGGCCTTTTTCAACCGCCCCTCGGCCTTTGAGTAGTTACCCAGCCTGATCAGGGCGGAGCCGTGCCAGAACATGGCCCACCCATTCTTCTTGTCCTTTTTCAAAATGGCCTTGGCCCTGTCTCTGGCCTGCTTCCAGGCCTCGGTGGCAGAGGCACTTTCCTTCTTCCAGGATTGGATTTCACCGAGGAAGTAGGGGGCAGATGGGTCTGCTTTGTCTTTGCGGGATGCTCTGGTCAGTTTCTGGATTGCCTTGTCGAGTTTCCGTTCTTGGGCCAGCATGACGGCCCATGCCACATCGTAGCCGGCTGATTTCCCATGGGTTGCTTTTTGTTCCTCCAGCATTTCCTTGGCCTTGGTATGGCGCCACGCCGCAAGATCCCGATACACGGTCTGATGGAAGGACGCCTGGGTGGACTCGCCGGAGCCCTGGTCTCCGCCATCCTGGCCAAAGATCGGGCCGGCTCCCAGGCAGCCCACAACAAGCGCCGCCACAGTGATGGATCGCATTTTCATGATGACCTCCGAATCGGTCGGAATTATACACCGCGGAGGGTCTTGAAGGGCGGTGACTCGTTTTCGCCGCAGAGTGACTTTCAGTCTCAGGACGACGGTGTTAGTCTCTCGGCCGAAGTGCCTCGAGGGGTGCCGAAGCAACAAGGGGCGTCGCCGACGTCCCGGCAGGGATGAGCATGCGTTTTGAAAATGTCTCGATTCTCAGTGTGACCCACGTTGACGCGCCCAATATAGTGACCAGTGAGGATGTCGAACGACGGCTTGCGCCGACCATGGAAAGGCTCGGGATGCGGCCCGATCTGCTTCGGGATCTGTCCGGGATCATGGAGCGGCGTTTCTGGGACTCAGATGTTCCGCCCAGCGAGCCGGCTACCGAGGCCGGTCGACTGGCGATCGAGAAGGCGGGCATCGAAAAGGACTCTCTCGGTATCCTGATCAACACGTCGGTGTGCCGGGACTATCTGGAGCCCTCGACTGCCTGCCTGGTCCACGGGAACCTCGGCCTTCCTTCGACCTGCATGAACTTCGACATCGGCAATGCCTGCCTGGGATTCGTCAACGGCATGGATATGGTCGGCAACATGATCGAGCGTGGGCAGATCGACTACGGCATTGTCGTTGATGCAGAAACCAGTGAGCTGATCACAGAGAAGACCATCGAACGGCTGTTGGACCCCCAAACGGACCAGATCACCTTCAGATCGAACTTCGCCAGCCTGACCCTGGGGTCGGGCGCCGCAGCGATGGTCCTGGGCCGGGCCGATCAAGCGCCTAATGGGCACCGGTTTCTCGGCGGCATCAACCGGGCCGCCACCCAACACAGCCGTTTGTGCCGCGGCAACATCGATCACATGGAGACCGACACCAGGGGTCTGATGATCGGCGGCATGGAACTGGCGACAGGAACCTGGAGGGAGGGGGTCGGACTTTTTGGGTGGACACCCGAGGATTTCGACCACTTCGTGCTGCACCAGGTCAGCAAGTCCCACACCGAGGGCTTTGCCGGCGCTCTGGGGCTCGATCTGAACAAGATCTTTAGGCTCTACCCCGAATTCGGCAATATCGGCCCGGCGGGCGTGCCGATCGTTTTGTCCAAGCTCGATGAGGCCGCCAAGCTCGAATCCGGGCACCGCATCGCTCTGATGGGCATCGGTTCGGGTCTCAACTGCACGATGGCCGAGATCCTCTGGTAGAAACGATGCGGCCTTTTCCTCGAGACCTCTATCCCTTCGAAGGAAAGTACCTGGACCTCGACGGCATCCGGATGCACTACCTCGACGAGGGCGAAGGCCGTCCGGTGCTGATGGTGCACGGCAACCCGACCTGGTCCTTCTACTACCGGAATCTGGTATTGGGCCTGCGTCAGGACCACCGGTGCATCGTGCCGGATCACGTTGGCTGCGGCTTCTCGGACAAGCCTGGGGATGACGACTATCCCTACCGTCTGGACCGCCGGATCGAGGATCTCGGGCGGCT
>JAUWTC010000274.1 GCA_030609785.1 Holophagae bacterium | reverse complement strand
GGCAGTTTTCGCTGCACGGTCAGACCCAAGAGATGACCATCCCGTTGACCCTCAAGTGGAAGGGTGATGCGGTCAAAGTCTCTGCACAATTCGAACTGGCCCTTGCAGACTATGCGGTCAAGGGGAATAATGGCGTCGTTGGAGAGAGTGTCGGCACCTCGATCAATCTGACGGCCAACCTGAACGGTTCGGTCCAGTAATGAAGAGCCTGGCTTTACTCTCATTCATGCTGGCCCTGGTCCTCGGAGGCTTGTGGCTGGTTCAGGGCAATCACATGGGGACCCTAGGCGAGAAGGCCGTCAGGACCGTCTCAACTGATGACTTCGGTGATGAGGTCGAGACGATTACCTGGGAAGACACGCTCGAAATTGGTCTCGACGTCGCGATCCCCGGCATCGGAGGCTTCGGCCTTCTTGGGGTCGGCTTGTTGTTGCTCGCCAATCCAGTCCGCAAGAAAATTGCCATGGCCGCACTGGCCCTCGGTAGTTTGGGTCTGGTGGGAGCGGTGGCTTCTCTGGTGTTGGCGTTCCTGGGTTGAGGAGGGCGTCGAACGTCCAACGTCCAACGTTCAACTTCGAAGGAGGAACCGCCATCATTACCGATAACCCCGAGATCGGTGCTCCTGCTCTCCAAGCGCCTCGGATGGCAGGTCATCGAGCGTGATGGGATATTCGCTGAGCCACGAAGAAAGACGGGTGGAGTATCAACGGGTTGGTTCGAATTGCATTGCTGGAGAACATCCTCTCCTTCGACAACAGTCCCGATTTTGGGGTTCATGCGGCCTTTACGCGGAGGTTTTGAGAAGCCTCGGCCAACAGGTTGGGGATCGATTGAAGCGATGCGGTACAATGCCGCGGCCGCGCCGATCGATCGACGGCGACGGTGAGATGCCGAGACCACGCACCACGGACTTGATCGCAAAGGACAGGTACCGAATGACACGACACCCTACCTATGGCCTGATCGGCCGTGGGCGAGTCGCCACCCACATGGCGCACTACCTGCGGCTTGAAGAGCAGCCGTGCTTCGTTTGGCGCAGGGATGCCGGCCTTTCCCTTGAGCGCACCCTCGAACGCTGCGACACGATTCTGTTGGCAATCAGTGACGACGCGCTGGCGCCGTTCGTTGAGGCCCATCCCTTCCTTTCAGACCGGACGACCGTCCACTTTTCGGGCTGCCGTGTCGTTCCGTCAATTCCTGGACTTCACCCTGTGATGACCTTCGGTCCGGAGCTCTATGCTCTGGAGACCTACCGGGCGATGCCTTTTGTCGAAGAGGCCGGAGGCCTGACCTTCGGCGAGGTCTTTCCGGCATTGTCCAACCCCTGTTGGTCGTTGGATCCCGAACTCAAGCCCCTCTATCACGCCCTGTGCGTTCTTGGTGCCAATGGAACGGCGGTGTTGGCCTCCAGGGTATTCGGTCAGTTCGAAAGCAGCCTGGGTCTTCCGCGATCCCTGTTTGTGCCGTTGATGGAACAAACCCTGGAAAATGTCCTCGCTCGGGGAGGGGAAGCACTGACCGGACCCTGGATTCGGAGCGACGCCGAGACGATCGACAGCAATCTCGAGACCCTCCAGGGGAATCCCCTGGCCGATCTCTACCAAGCATGTCTTCGGGCATATCGAAACGGAGAGGAGTGACGATGACAGTTCTCGACTTTTTGACAAAGAAAAAGGACAGGCGGCCGATCTCCATGGTGACCTGTTACGACAGTTGGAGCGCCGCCCTGATAGGGAGGACCGACATCGATTGCGTCCTGGTCGGGGACAGCGTCTCGATGACTCTCTACGGCCACGACAACACCTTGAACGTCGACGTTGCCACCATGGCCGCCCATACGGCGGCTGTGCGTCGCGGTCTACCGGAGGGGTTCATCATCGGTGACATGCCGTTTCTCTCCTACCGAAAGGGACTCGAGGACACAATGTCCAACGCCGGTGCGCTGATGCAAGCGGGGGCAAATGCGATCAAGCTGGAAGGCGCCGACGGCAACATTGACATCATTCGTCACATCGTGGGTTCAGGGATTCCCGTCATGGGTCACCTTGGATTGACGCCGCAGTCGGTTCACCGGTTCGGAGGGTTCAGGGTGCAGGCCCGCAGCGAAGAAGCCGCACTTCGGCTCAAGGACCAGGCCTTGGCCCTGCAGGAGGCAGGGTGCTTCTCAATCGTCCTCGAAGCCGTTCCCGCATCGGTGGCCGCCTCGGTCACGAGCCGGCTGGAGATCCCGGTCATCGGGATCGGGGCGGGGCCGGAGGTCGACGGCCAGGTGTTGGTCCTGCAGGATCTTCTGGGGCTCAACCCCGATTTCAACCCGAAATTCGCCCGGCGCTTTCTGGACGGGGCGGGTCTGATCGTCGATGCCCTGCAGGCGTATCACCGGGATGTCGGTGACCGGTCCTTCCCAACCGCGCAGGAGAGCTATCGCTGATGGAAATCATCACGGCGACCGCCGAAATCGGCGACCGGATTCGGGAAATCCGTGCTCAGGGGCGGACCATTGGTTTCGTGCCCACGATGGGCGCCCTCCATCCGGGCCACCTTAGTCTGGTCGAGAAGGCCCGAGCGGACAACGACATCGTCATCGTCAGTATCTTCGTCAACCCTACACAATTCAACGACAATGGCGATCTCGAACACTACCCGCGGACGTTTGAGTCTGATCGCAGTCTTTTGGAAGAGGCCCAGACAGACATTCTCTTTTTTCCCGAGGCCGGTGAGCTCTACCACGACGAATTCCGGTTCAAGGTGACCGAGAGTCCCCTGAGCGAAGAACTCGAAGGGGCCCATCGGCCCGGTCATTTCGACGGCGTCTTGACCGTTGTCATGAAGCTCCTCAGTCTGATCCGGCCCGATCGGGCCTACTTCGGCGAAAAGGATTGGCAGCAATTCCTATTGATTCGGGACATGGCCGCAGCATTTTTTTTGGAAACCGAGATCGTCCCTTGTTCTTTGGTTCGGGAGCCCGATGGGTTGGCGATGAGTTCGAGAAATGCCCACCTGTCGGTGGAGGAAAGGCAACGAGCTGCGTTTTTTCCCAAGGTCCTTCGGAGCTGTGACACGACCGACAAAAAAAGACGTGTGCTGGAGGACGCCGGTTTCGAGGTCGATTACCTCGAAGAACGGGATGGGAGAACCCTGGGGGCTGTTGTCCTCGGATCGGTGCGATTGATCGACAACGTCAGACTTTCGGAAACGGAGACCTCTCCATGAAATTGTGTTTGGACATCGGCAACTCACAAATATTCGGCGGGCTTTTTGACGGCGAGGATCTGAAACTGAGGTTTCGAAGGCGTCTTCAGCGCGGGGCGTCATCAGACGAGTTGGGCCTTTTCTTCAGGCAGGTCCTGAGGGAGAACGGTGTAGAGACCTCCGGAGTCCGATCCATCGGCTATTGCTCGGTCGTGCCGGATGTCAACCACTCTCTGGCCAACGCCTGCCGGAATTACTTCCGAATAGAACCGTTCAGTCTTCAAGCCGGCGTCAAGACCGGTTTGAAGATTCAATACAAGAACCCGGCGGAGGTCGGCGCCGACCGGATTGCCGATGCCATTGGAGCGGTGGCCCGCTACCCCGGGAAAAACCTGATCCTGATCGACTTCGGCACGGCGACGACGCTGGAGGCGGTGACGGCCGAACGGCAGTATCTCGGTGGCGCAATCGTTCCGGGCCTTCGAATTTCCATGAACGGGCTCGAGCAGAACACCGCACGCCTCCCGAAGGTGGAGATATTGAAACCGGAGAGGGCTTGCGGACGCTCAACCGTCGAGAGCATTCAGTCGGGGCTCTACTGGGGACATTTGGGCATGATTCGGGAGATCCGGGACCGGTTGGGTCGAGAGTGTTTCGGCCGGGTCAAACCGGTCGTCGTCGGCACCGGGGGCTTTGCGGGGCTGTTCAACGGGGAAGGCCTCTTCGATGCCGTGCACCAGGACCTGGCCCTGGAGGGCATCCGGATCGCACAGGAGCTCAACGCATGAAAATCGAGATGCTCAAGAGCAAGATTCACAATGCCACTGTCACGGGCGCGGACCTCAACTACGTCGGGTCGATCTCGTTGGACCCTTCGTTGTACCGGGCAGCAGGCCTCCGGGAATTCGAGAAGGTCGACGTACTCAACGTCAATAACGGAGCGCGACTGACGACCTACGTGATCAATGGCGGCCATGGAGAGGTCTGCCTCAACGGCGCCGCGGCCCGGTTGGTCCAGACAGGCGATCGGGTGATCATCGTAGCCTACGCACAGCTGGATGAGGCGGAGGCGGAGACCTTCAGGCCGCAGATTGTCATCGTTGGCGAGAACAATCAGATTGTCGACAAGATATCCTGACGCCTCAGGGTGGTGCTGGAGTGGTACCGTCATGGATGGAGGTTCCGGTGAGGGTTGTCAATCTTCTGACGTGTTTGTTCCTGTTGGTCGTTCCCGGTCTGATGGCTGGGGAAACTGACGAGGTCGTGATCCTCAAGGCCCACATTGAGCGCCGAACCCTGGAGAGCGCGCCGGCGCCGGAGGCGTCGTGAAGTCCTCGAGTCGACGCGTGTTCGTGGTTTTGGCCCTTTTGCTCGGCAGCGTGGTCGTGGGTTCAGGTCTCCTGGCGCTGGAGGCTCGCTTTGTTCCCGTCCCGGGACCGGGCGACGACCCCAGTGCCATTGACGAAAAAGTAGATGCGCTGGAAGCCTCCACCTTCCGGTGGCAGGTGGTCTATCTCCCGGTGTTGCAGCTGGGGATTTCCGTCGGCGTCGGCCTTTTGATCTCTGGACGTTTCGCCTGGCTCGAGAACTTTG
>JAUWTC010000216.1 GCA_030609785.1 Holophagae bacterium | reverse complement strand
ACTCCGCAGGGGTCGTCACTGTTCCGGTCGGTGGCGTCAATGGAATGCGCGAGGCCCAATCCAGTATCGGCACCGTTTCTCCCGGGGCCAGCCCTCGAGGCAAGGGGTTGGGAATGTCGTCGACGATGGAATCCAGGTACTCCTGAGGCACCCTTTTGGCCTCGCCGGCACCAATCACTCCCGGCATCAGACATGCAATGACCAACACAATGACCCAACGATGCATCCACGCCTCCAAACGCCCGACAGGATAGCGCAGCCCGTGTCAACCGGGGACTGTCAACCTATCTGTAGGGGCGGGTCCCTGTGCCCGCCCGTGTCAGACCCAAGGAGCGCGCTGTGATCAGAGAGGCTACCGCAGGGGGGCCGAATCCAGTTCAGCAGAGGCCCTGAATGTCCAGTGATAACCAACAAGGGCGGGCACGGGGCCCCTACAATCCCTTCAACCCCGCCGTCACCCATCCCAGCCCGACGTGTCGCCCGTCTCAAACCCGTCGGCGAAGAGGGCCTCCGGCCCGGGCCAACCCGCCAAACGGGCCATCAGCCACCAGGTCGCTCGACCCTTGAGTACACAGTTGAGGTTGGCATCCGAGGGACTGTCGGAGTGGGCACAACCGGAGCACCCGTCATAGCCGTCCACCCCGTCGCCGGTCGTCAGTTGGGCCAATTCGGAAGTCGGGTTGGCAGCGATCCACTCAACGGCCCAGTTGCCCCCTGAGTAGTTCAAATTGTCCCACATCGCCAGATCCCAGAAGTAGGTCCCGTCAGGATCGTAGGCCTCGATGTCGGCAAAGTCGAACAGGATGCGGCCGTGATCGGTGCAGTGCTGCCGGATCAACTGATTGTTGTAGTGCACGCGGTTCGGCGTCATGTCTTCGCCTTGGCCCTGGGCATGGCCGGTCATGAAGACAAAATCAACGCCGGGGTACTCCGATACCAGGATCTCCATGTTGTCGATGTAAAGCTGAGCGTCATGCCAATCAATCGAGCACCACGACCACATGATCACGTTGACATGGGCGTTGGCCGGGAGATCGAGGAAACTCCTCGTGCAGTTTGCCCAGTCCGTCACGCCGTTGACATCGGTGCTGTCGTAGCCAAGATCGGGCACGTGGCAATCATCGGGAGGATCGACGTAGATCCCGTAATCATCAAGGTCCAGACCGACAGAACCGTCGTCCGACCACCGGTAGGTGTCGCCGAACGGCGGGAATGCCTGCAGGGCGTTGAGCCCGGTGATCAGCTGCGAGCCGTGGCTGGTGTGTTGATAGGCAATATGAAGGTCGGCCTGGGCCTGGGTGATCCAGCTTTCGGGGATCTGCCCCAAGTCCCTGCATTCATGGTCAATCACCATCTGCGCGTCGGCCGTTATTCCGCCCGCCAAAACAACCAGAACAGCAAAACAAACCACGCCGAAGTATCTCATCAGAGCCCCCATGTCGATTGTATATCTCAAGACTACAGGGTTGTGCGCTCTTTTTGGTGATGGCAATCACCATCAGAGACGATCAGCAAATTCCTCTCGAACCAACTCTATCGATAGCGCATTCCTGAAGGCCGACGCCAACGCCCGCTCGAGTTCGACCCGAGGCGGCGCCACACCCAGTTGCTCGGCGAAGGTGGTCACATGGGGCCGCAGCGTGGAATCGTCGGCCAACCCCATCGCCCCCGCCTGAAGGCGTCCATCCCAGTCCAACAGAATTGCCCCGTGTTGGAGTATGTGACCCCGTCGTGCCCGCATCGACGAGCCGATCAACTTGCGCCCGGCCACGACGACCTCGCCCCCTGCCGGCGCCTCGAAGCACGGTACCGTCGTGCGAGGGCCGGGCAGGGAGATACTGACCTCGCCTCCGGTCAACTCAGCGTCAATTCCAAAGGTTCGAACGCCTTCGACAAGCGCCGAACACAGCGTCCGATAGGCCTCTTGCAAGGCCTGAGGCAGCGGGCCCTGACCCAGAGGTGCGACGACCGCATAGGTTAATTCCAGGTGATGGAGAACTGCCCGACCACCGGTCGGGCGCCTGACGACATCGATGCCTTCCCCGCGGCAGAAATCAACATCAGCCGCATCGAGTCCCTGGTGCCGGCCCAAGGTCAAACACGGCGGGCACCAACCGTAGAGGCGAAGGATCGGGGGGGCCTTCCCGGCGATCACGGCCTCCAGCATCGCAACATCCCGCGCCATGTTCTCGGCACCTGAATGATCGCCGTCGATGACCAAACGCCAGGAAGGAAACGATGCGCTCATGGGGAAAGGGTATCAAGGCCGGGAGCCTGTAGGGGCGGACCCCCGTGTCCGCCCTTGTTGGAACGATCTGTCACCAATGAAAATACGAAAACGGATTTGGGCCGCCGTCCGTTGGTCTCTCGATCACCAACGCGCCCCTTTTCCCTGGCACGGGCGGGCACGGGGACCCGCCCCTACGCTCAACCCCTTCGACCCTGCTCCCCCTCACCCCCCCTGCACCGCCGGGGCGAATCCCTCCCCCAGAACCTCCTGGGCCTTGGAGATGGCGATGAAGGCCTCCGGATCGACCTCGCTGACCCGCATCTTCAGGCGCGCCACTTCGTGGGCAGCGACAACGACGTAGACCATCGGACGAGCCTTGCCGGAAAATCCACCGCTGGCCTCCATGAAGGTCACGCCTCGGCCAAGGTGCCGGAAGATCGCATCCCGAACCGGCCCGGGTTTCGTCGTGACGATCATCGCCTGTCGGGACACCGAAAAACCGGTCAGCACCGTATCCAGAACCCGAGCCGAGACGAATGCCAGGGCCAGGGCGACCATCACCGCCTCGGCGCCGAACTGGAACGCCGCCGCCGCAAAAATCACCAGATTGAGCGCCAGTAGCGTCTGCCCGATCCCGACACCGAAAAACCGGTGGGCGATTCGGGCCAACACATCGGTTCCTCCGGTCGAACCGCGCGCCCGGAAAACCAGGGCAATGCCCAACCCGTCCAGAAGGCCGCCGTAGCAGATTACCAATAGCCGGTCTGTGGTCGGCACTGTCAAGTGGGCCTGAGTCAGATCGATCACCGCCGACATGACGACCACGGCGACCGCCGTCCGCAGCAGGAATTTCATCCCGCCGGCCCAGCGCCATCCGATAATCATCAGTGGCACATTCAACAGAAGGTTGACCAACCCGACCGGCGTATCGAAGGCGTAGTGCAACAAAATCGACACACCGGTCACACCGCCGGACACGACCTTGTTGGGCACGAAGAACCAGTTGGTCCCCAGCCCCACAAGGGTCGCCCCGAGGATGATCTGACTATAGTCAACAACAACGCGAAAACGCCCTGAAACCGGCAACTTCCACACCATGATCGACCTCCAGTCGGCGGCTTTCGGCCGCAGCGGCGGCGGATGATCGCACAAGGCCTTGCCGTTGGCAAGGCTTTTGAGGCAGCCGCCCTGATTTCGCCCCGAAGGGGCATGCAATCCGTTCGACGGATTGCCCAGGATTGCCTTGAGAAAACAAGAGGACTGAGTGACAATCAACCGACGATAGAGATTTGGGGGAATTATGCAGTTTTCAAGCGTCGACGAGATTCTGGATTTCGCCATCGAGCGTGAGGAGCGGGCAGCCAAGATGTATTCGAAGTTGGCCAACACGGTCGAACGACCCGGCATTCGAGAGGCCTTTCTCGAATTTGCCGCCGAGGAAGGACGCCACAAGGCCCGTCTGATGAAGGTCAAGGCCGGTGATCTGCAACCGGTCAAGATGGAAAAGATCGCCGACCTCAAGATCACCGAGGACTTGGTCGAGCCGGAGATCAGTAAACACATGAACTACCAGGAAGTCCTGGCCTTCGCGATGAAATCGGAAAAGGTCGCCTTCCTGCTCTATACGAGGCTGGCCCAGGCAACGGACGACCCGAGTCTGGCTGCAATCTTCAGCGAACTTGCACAAGAAGAGGCCAAGCACAAGCTCCACTTCGAGATCGAGTACGACGACCGGATCCTGGAGGGGGTGTAGAGGGTCGGACGGAAACTGGAAACTGGAAACTGGAAACTTGACTCGGTGCTCCAGGTTCGGTTGGTCCAGTTGGGGGGCCAACCTCGACCTTAAGGCTGCAGGCTTCAGGCAAATTCAGGGCAGGCTCATCGGCATCGCCCTGGCTCTCGCGATCATTGCAGCTGCACCGGTCGCAACCTCGGCCGAAGACGCCCCTGAAGTGCCCGCCACCAAAGAGCAGACAGCACCGACCGAGCAACCCAAGACTTCGTCCGAACCGGACACCGAGGACGAGGTTCTCTCCGAAGGCGAACAACCCGAAGAAGGACCCGCCGACCCCTGCCGTCCCCCTCCGACCCTTGAAGGCACACTGATCGACCAGGTCGACCAGAAGCTCTACACCACGGTCTGCGCCTCCGCCCGCTGGTTCGATAGCTTCTTCGGAGACGCCAGGGCCCACGACGAGGCGTCGACCACCTATGGCACTGTCTCGGTCTATCTCAAGTGGACCGAGTACGAGCAATTCGAGCCGATCTTCAAGGGCCGCGTCAACATCGATCTGCCCAACGCCGAACGGAAAATGAAACTCTTCGTCGGCCGGCTCAATCCCGAGGAATTCCTGACCGACACTGACGGAACCCAGGGGCCCATCGGCCCGCTCGGCGAGGATGACGAAGAGTCTTGGATGGTGGGACTGGGATATACGCCATTGAACAAGGGCGCACAACGCATCAACCTCAGCGTCGGCATCCGGGTCGACTGGCCGCCCGACCCCTATACCAAGGTCCAGTACCGCTGGTACCACCAACTGGGCGACAACATGTTGTTCCGCTTCCGACAAACCGGCTTCTGGTACCTCGAGGACGGGTTCGGCACAACGACCAACCTGGACCTCGAGCACCGGCCTCGGCCGGAGGTCTTGATCAGGACCTCGACCAGCGCGACCCTGGGGGAGGTGACCGAAGGCGTCAAGTGGTGGGCCAGCGTCAACGCCTACCGACAGCTCGCCACCGGACGAGCGATCGGCGCCCGCCTCTGGGTCAAGGGCGAAACCGAGGCCCCGGTGGACCTGTCGGAATACGGTGTCTGGGTCTTCTTCAGGCGGCGCCTCCACCGCGAGTGGTTGTACGGTGACATCGCCACCGGAGTGACCTGGCCGCAAGAGGACCCCCTCGAACGCCGGGAGGCCTCGTGGGGTATGGCCCTCGGCGTGCAGATTCAGTTCGGGGATGTCCTGTTCGATCCTGATGAAGGCTAGGTCGACCCGATGGGAAACGGACCAATTGTACCCGTAGGGGCACGGCGTGCCCCTACTCTTCCAGCCTCACGGAGACGACTTTCGATACACCCGGCTCTTCCATCGTGACGCCGTAGAGGACGTCCGAGCGCTGCATCGTACGGCGGTTGTGGGTGATCATGACGAACTGGGT
>JAUWTC010000234.1 GCA_030609785.1 Holophagae bacterium | reverse complement strand
GCTTGGCGGGACGAGAACGGCTTCATCCTCGTGCCGTCACCACCGTCTCTCGGCCGCGATCGTCTGAGAATGCTGGACGGGTACGGCATCGGCGGCCCGGGCCACAGAGGCGGGCGCTATCTCATGAAATCCGGCGCCATGCGCGAGATGGCAATGGCGGCGCCGGCTCCGATGATGGAAGCTGACGCAGTGGCCGTGACTGCCGAGGTCCCGGAATCGATGGCTTTCGACGAGGAGATTTCCGGAGATCAACAGCCACCGGACCAGGGACCCGGGACCGAGATTCGCTCCAACTTCGCCGAAACCGCCTTCTTCTTCCCCCACCTGGTGCCTTCAGAGGACGGCTCGGTCGTGATCGAGTTCGAAACGCCGGACTCGGTGACCGAGTGGAATCTGTGGGTTCACGCCGTCACACGGGACCTCCGTGGCGCCTCGGAGCGGCGACAGGTCAAGACCGTCAAGGAACTGATGGTCCGGCCCGCAGTGCCGCGCTTTCTCCGGGAAGGAGACGATGCGGCTCTCCGGGTCGTCGTCAACAACGCCGGAGAGAGCACTCTCGAGGGTTCACTTCGTCTCGAACTGACTGACCCCGACACCGGCGAGGACCTGCGTCCGGCCTTCGCCATCGACCCCCAAAAGGCCGACGATACATCTTTCACCGTCGAGCCGGGCCAGGGCACGACCCTGACCTTCCCGTTCAAGGTCCCGCCCCGTCCAGGTTTGATCACCTTCAAGGTCACAGCGACGGCCGGTGATTTCTCCGATGGTGAAATTCGACCCCTACCGGTGCTGCCGGGGCGCATGCACCTGCTCCAGAGCCGGTTCGCCGCTCTTCGCGACGCCGATCGGCGCGAACTGACCTTCCCCGACATGTTAAGCGATGACCCGACCCTGATCCACGATCAGCTGGTCGTGTCGGTCGACGCCCAGCTCTTCTACGGCGTGCTTGATGCCCTGCCCTATCTGATCGACTACCCCTACGAGTGCACCGAACAGACCCTCAACCGCTTCCTGTCAACCGGAATCGTTACCTCGGTCTTCGATCGCTACCCCGCGGTCGCGAAGATGGCCGAGACGATGGCCGAGAGGGACACCCGGCTGGAGGCATGGGACTCGGACGACCCCAACCGCAAACTGGTCCTCGAAGAGACCCCGTGGTTGGTACGGAGTCGGGGCGGCGACGAAGGGCCCGAGGATTTGATCAAGCTGCTGGATCCCCGCATTGCCGAAGCCCAGCGTCGGGCCTCGTTGGCCGATCTGGAGAAGGTCCAGACCTCGCTGGGCGCCTTCCCGTGGTGGCCGGGCGGCCCACCGTCGCCCTACATGACCCTCTACGTCCTGGCGGGCTTCGCCCACGCTCTGGAATTTGAAGTGGACGTACCCCGTGACGTCATCGTCGACGCCTGGGCCTACATGCACCGCCACTACCTCGACGATATTGCCGAGCGGATGGTCGAAACCGGCTGCTGCTGGGAGACGATCACCTGGCTCAACTTCGTACTCTCCTCCTATCCCGACGAGAGCTGGACCGGCGGTGTCTTCACCTCAGACGACAGGGAGCGCATGCTCAACTTCAGTTTCTCCCACTGGAAGACCCACTCGCCCCGCCTCAAGGCATATCTGGCGATGACCCTCAAACGGGCCGGCAGAAATAGCGATGCCCACCTGGTCTGGGATTCGGTGATGGACTCGGCCAAGACCGACCGCGACCTGGGCACCTTCTGGGCGCCCGAGGAACGAGCCTGGCTCTGGTACAACGACACCGTCGAGACCCACGCCGTCGCCCTGAGAGCCTTGACTGAACTCGACCCCGACGACGATCGGCGATTGGGCCTGGTCCAGTGGATCTACCTCAACAAGAAGCTCAATCACTGGGAGAGCACCCGAACGACCGCCGAGGTCGTCTACGCTCTGGTCCACTACCTCGAACACGAGGGACAGCTGGGTCAGCGCGAAGAGGCCAAGGTCACCGTCGGCCCTATCACCCGCCACTTCATCTTCGAGCCACATGCCTTCACCGGCAAGGACGCACGTGTGGTCATTCCTGGCCCCGAGGTCGATCCAAAGACAATGGCCACCACCATCGTCGAGAAGGACACACCGGGCATCGCCTTCGCCACGGCAACATGGCATTTCTCCACCGAGAAGTTGCCGGAGAAGGGCGACGGCGATCTCTTCAGCGTCGAACGCACTCTCTATCGACGGAAGCTGGTCGGCGGCGAGTACGTACTGGAACCGATGACCCCGGGAACACATCTCGATATCGGCGACCAGCTCGAGGTTGAGCTGAGGATCAAGGCTCGCCACGAGGCGGAATACGTCCATCTGCGTTCGCCTCGAGGCGCCGGCTTTGAGCCGGAGGCCCTGCGGTCCGGCTGGCGGTGGGACCTCGGCGTCGCCGCCTACGAAGAGGTCCGCGACTCCGGGTCCAACCTCTTCTTCGAGTGGCTGCCCGCCGGGGAGTACACCTTCCGCTACCGACTGCGCGCGGTGATGGCCGGCACCTTCAAGGTGGCGCCGGTGGTCCTCCAGAGCATGTACGCTCCCGAGTTCGGCGCCTACTCTGCGGGGCACACACTGAAGATCAAGGACTGATGATGGGAAGGAATAGCCACAAAAAGGCACAAAAAGGCACAAAAAGAGAGGACGAACACAAGAACACAATTGAACCGCAAAGAACGCTAAGGCCGCAAAGGGAACGTAAAGAAAATATTGTAATAAAACCCCTTAGCGCTCTTTGCGTCTTGGCGGTTCAAATATCTGTTCGACCGATGAGATCCCTTAGATTCATTCGGCGAGTAGCGGTTATTGGTCTCGTTCTTGGCCTGGTACCCGGGATGGTGGGGGCAGCCGATCCGGATCCATTGGCCGGGCTGCCTGCCCTGGCGGAGAGCATCCGAGCCGACTGGGGAGTTCCGGGTGTCGCCGTCGCCGTCGTCCAGGGAAACCGCACGGTCTATTCCGGCGGCTTCGGCGTCCTTGGCGTGCGCGACAACCGCCCCGTAACCCCGCAGACGGTTTTCGGCATCGGCTCGGTGACCAAATCCTTCACGGCAACCGCAGCCGCCATGCTGGTCGACGAGGGCCTGTTGAACTGGGACGACAAGGTGCGAACCGCCCTCCCGAACTTCCACCTTCGCGACGGGCAGGCGACACTGAACTGCACCCTCAAGGACCTCCTGACCCACCGTACCGGGCTCCCCCGACATGATGCCCTGTGGTACCGGTCGGACCTCGGCCGCGATGACATGATCGGGCGTCTTCGCCACCTGGAATCCAGCGCCCCGTTCCGAGACCGGTTCCAGTACTCGAACCTGATGTACATGGTTGCGGGCCGCCTGATAGGGGCGGCGTCGGCCACAACCTGGGAGGCGTTTGTCCAGCGTCGAATTCTCCAACCCCTGAAGATGTCGAGGACCTTTTTCGAAGAGGCGCCGAAAACGGAGTCCAACGTCGCGCAACCGCATCGCTTGGGCCCATCAGATGTCGCCTTGGCCGTGCCGCCTTACACCGGTTGGGCCGTCGGCCCGGCCCTGTCGATGTGCTCTACGGCCGACGACATGAGCCGGTGGCTCGAGGCCCATCTGGCGGCCGGCCACGGCGACCGACAAACAATCTTCCCCGACGAGGTCCTCAAGAGCCTCCACCAACCCGTCGTAACGGTACCCACTCGACCCACCCTGGAAAACCCTCTTTCCGCCTACGCTCTGGGCTGGTTCGCCCAAACCTATCGAGGCCGTCTGATGGTGCACCACGTGGGCTCGATCGACGGATACTACTCCCTGGTGGCCTTCCTGCCGTTTGAGGACATCGGTATCGTGGTCTTGACCAATCGCTCCCGAAACCGGGTTCCGGAGGTTGTGTCCCGGTGGGTCATCGACCGGCTGTTGAGCTTGAGCGAGATCGACTGGAATAGACGCTTCCGCGAGGAACACCGCATTCTGCTCGAACTCGAAAAGGCGGAATGGACCCGCATCAATGCGTTGAAAGACCTCAATGCGCCGCCGATCTTCCCGCTGGACGCCTATGTCGGGAGCTACGACCACCCCGCCTACGGGCGGTTGACGGTCGATTTCCGTGAGGACGGCGACCTTACGGGCGAGTTCCGTGACCTCGGCGGATGGCTGGAACACCTGACCGGCGAGACCTTCATTTTCCATTTCGATGCGGAGGGCCTCGGCGACCGGTTCATCATGACGTTTACGTCTCAAGACGGCGGCCAGGTCAACGCCGTCGCCGCCCGTTTGCAGTCGGGGGTGGCGCCGGTGGTGTTTGAGCGAGTGGTTCATGGAGACGACAAGGCGGATTGAACCACGAAGACGCGAATTGTAGGGGTGGACCCCCGTGTCCACCCGTGTCCGCCCTTCGACTCAACCCTCGTTCGAAAACGCCCCCATCTTTTCTTCCGTCAGGCGGCGACCTCCCGAGAAAGCCTCGGGCACCTCGGCAAAGGTGCAGATGTGGTTGAAGCCGCACCAGGCGCAGAGGATGCCGGGCTTGGCGGGAAACTCAGTCGTGTCCAATGCCTCTTCGGCCATGTTCTTGAATCTCTCGAGCAGCTCGCGTCCCTTTTCCCGGTCGACCTCGTGCCAGTTCGATTTCCCGTGGCGAAGGTAGTGGTAGCCGGCCAAAGCGACCTCGTCGCCGTGGTTCTCCAAGGCACAGGCCGCATAGAGAGGTGCCTGCAGGCCTTCGGAGAAATCAGAGGCGTCGCCCATATTCTTCGAAGTCTTGTAGTCGACGACGAAGAGTACGCCCTGGGCCGTTCTGCCGACCCTGTCGGCAAACCCCGTGAAACCGACGCGCTCGGACAGCCGCGTTGCGAAGCGCTGTTCAAGAGCGAGGGTCTCGGAACGGTCGTTGGCAAAGACTTCGCCGTGGAATTGCTCGAGCATCTCCCGGCCTCTTCGGTAATAGACGTCCGGCCCCTCATCGGTGCGGATGATCGCCACATCCTCGGGCCAGTCCTGACGCCAGGCCTCTTCGAAGCGCTCCAGCACCTCAGCCAACTCTGGGCTCCGGCCCTCTCCCCGCTCGCCGTACATCCACTCCAAAACATCGTGCACGGTGTTGCCGAGAAAGCTCTCGATCGACCGGAATGCCTCCTTGAGACCCTTGAGATACCGCAAGCGGTAGCGAAAGGGACACTGATGAAAAGTCTTCAAACGGGAAAAGGAGAATTGGTTCGAAGGCGTCGGCCGAAGAGTCGGAGTGTCACTCATCT
>JAUWTC010000173.1 GCA_030609785.1 Holophagae bacterium | reverse complement strand
TGGTCAGTCTCTCGATGTGGTTGGCCGGATCGATCGTCGACACGGCCGTCGGTGGATGGGTGGAGAATTGGGGAGTGAGTCGGGGGACAGCGCCCGCGTCGGGATCAGCGACCGCGACCGTGAACCGCGTCAGGGACCGCGTCAGCTGGCCGCGGCAGGGACGGTGAACAGCGCCAGGGGCAGAAAACAGCGTCCGGGACAGTCAACGGCGACCGCGTCGGCGACCGGGACCGCTGAGGGCAATGGACGCCGATTCGGCGGGGTTGCACCCCCCCTTGATCGCTGGGGTATACTGGAACCTGGAAAGGAGGATTCATTGACGACCGTCCGGGCCAACGTCGATATTTATGGACAACGGCTGGGTCTGCGGACCGAAGGTGACGGGGCGCGTTTGCAAGAGCTGGCGCGGTTTGTGGATCTTCGCATGCAGGAAGTCGCCGAGCGGAGTTCAAGTGTTGATACGGTCGAGATCGCAATATTGACTGCGTTGAACATCGCTGATGAATTATTTGAAGAACGTGAGACGGACCAGGATAACCGGCATAAGCAACTGGAGCGGAAAGCTCAAAAACTTGTTACACGATTGGAAGAGGTCATGAACATCGGGAACAACCCGAAATCAGATGAGTCTGGAGGTCCCTGCGCGGTTGGTGATGGGTGAAACTATCGTTGAACCAACACCTATTTGAAGGGTTGCCGGGTTTTGCCGTTCTGCGGAACGGTGGACAGGTGCCCACCTGTGGTATCGCAGGTTCAAATAGGGTTGCCCACACGGCCGAAGTGGGGGCCTCCTCTTACCCCTCCCTGTAACCAGAGCTTCGCTCCCCGCCGGACGGCCTGACCGTTCCTGAGGGGGTACGCCATGGAGCTGTTGTACATCGTAGTCGCAGCGTCGGCCGCGATCCTTCTCCTTGGTCTTGGTGTCGTATGGGCGCTGTGGCGGCGCAGTCGTGCTGCTGCCCGGTCGATGATGCTCAAGGCTGAGGAAGAAGCGCGGAGGATCAATGCGCGAGCGGAAATTGACGCTCAACGCCTTGAAAAAGATGCTGCTATTCAGATGCGGGAGCGCCTGCTCGCCGCGCGAACGGAATTCGAGCGGGAAACCCGGGAACATCGCTTGGAGTTGGATGGTCTGGACCGTCGCCTGGGCGAGAGCGAAACGGAATTGGACCAGCTGAGAACTGACCTCGAGGCTCGGGCCGAGAGGGTCGAAGGAACTGAAACACAGCTGGCCGACCGGGAAATTCAGATTGCCCAGGGTGAGGCCGAGCTGGAGGCCGCTGTTGCCATCCAGAAAGAGAAACTCGAGCAGATCGCCGGTCTGACCGCTGAGCAGGCCAAGGGCGAACTCCTCAAGGCCCTGGAGAATGAAGCCCGCATGGATGCGGCCGGAATGGCCAAGCGCATCGAAGATGAGGCCACCGAAAAAGCCAAAGAAAAGGCCCGTAGGATCATCTCGATGGCGATCCAACGGATTGCGGCCGAGCACGTGGTCGAAAGTACGGTGTCGGTCGTTGACCTCCCCTCTGATGAAATGAAGGGTCGGATCATCGGCCGCGAGGGTCGAAACATCCGTGCCTTCGAGCAGGCAACCGGTGTCGATTTGATCGTGGATGACACGCCCGAGGCCGTCATCCTGTCCTGTTTTGAGCCGGTACGTCGTGAGATCGCCCGCATCTCTCTCGGAAATTTGATTGGGGACGGCCGGATTCACCCGGGTCGAATCGAAGAGGTGGTCGCCAAGGTCCGGGAGGAAATGGACGAAAAACTCCTTGCGGATGGCGAAGCAGCTGCTCTCGAGGCAGGGATTCCAGATTTGCATCCGGAGTTGCAGCGGCTGATCGGACGGCTTCAATTCCGGTCGTCGTACGGCCAGAATGCGTTGAAGCACTCGATGGAGGTTGCCTGGCTGGCGGCTCACATGGCATCTGAACTGGGTGCCGACGCCCAGGTGGCCAAAAGGGGAGGTCTTCTCCACGATATCGGGAAGGCCGTCGATCGCGAGATGGACGGAACCCACCTCGAGTTGGGCCGGGAACTGTTGAAGAAATACGGCGAATCTGACGCCGTCATCCACTCGATGGAGTGCCACCATGGGGACTACGATCCTCAATCTGTCGAAGCCGTATTGGTCACGGCGGCCGACGCACTCTCGGCGGCCCGACCGGGCGCTCGGCGTGAGATCCTGGAAAACTACATCAAGCGGCTGGAGAAGCTGGAAAGCATGGCGGCGGATTTCAAGGGCGTTACCAAGGCCTTTGCGATTCAAGCGGGTCGCGAGTTGCGCATCATCGTCGAAAGCCAGCAGATCTCAGACGAGAATGCCGGCTGGATGGCTCGGGACCTGGCCAAGAAGGTCGAAGCCGAGTTAACCTACCCAGGGCAGATCAAGATCACGGTGATTCGGGAGACCAGGGCCGTGGAGTACGCTCGTTGATCCGATTACTGTTCGTGGGTGATGTGCTCGGCAGCCCCGGTCGCCGAGCATTACGGCAGGAGCTGGAAGGTCTGGTGGATCGGGAGCGGGTCGATTTTGTTGCCGTCAACGTCGAAAATGTCGCAGGGGGCTTTGGGATTACCGGACCGGTTCTCGAAGAGTTGGACGATCTCCCGATCGATGTCTGGACGACCGGTAACCATGTGTGGGACAAAAAGGAGGGCTTGCCCCTCCTCGATGCCCATCCATACCTCCTTCGACCTGCCAATTATCCCAAGGGAAACCCCGGCAAAGGGTGGTGCGTCTCCGAGACCGCTGCGGGCGTTCCTGTTGCCGTCGTCAACCTCCAGGGGCAGGTGTTCATGACACCGATCGAGAATCCCTTCCGGTCGGCCGACACAGTGCTCGAGGCGATCAAGGCGAAGCATCCGGAGGTGCGGCTGGTCCTGGTGGACATGCATGCCGAAGCCACGTCGGAGAAACAAGCCCTCGGGTGGTACCTGGACGGCAGGGTGACTGCGGTACTGGGCACTCACACGCATGTTCCGACCGCCGATGAACGGATTCTCCCGGGAGGCACGGCGCTTCAGACCGACGTCGGCATGACTGGGCCCTACGAGAGCATCATCGGAATGAAACCGGCAAAGGTGTTGGAGCGTTTTCTGTTCAACACACCGAGACCGTTCGAACCGGCCAAAAGGGATATCCGCCTGTGTGGAACATTGGTGGATGCCGACGAGGAAACCGGCGATGCTCTGGCCGTTCGTCGGGTCAGCCTCAGTATTTCGTAATTTCGATGACGTTTGTGTCATCAGATTCGTAGACTAAACCTTGAACGATCAAGTGTCTTTTCCCGCTGGTGTGTCTCCGACTCGACTTTCGAGCGGGGCTCCGGCGCTGCCGGCCAGATTGTTGATTGACCTTCCCAACTGGCTGGGAGATCTGGTGATGGCGCTTCCGGCGACCGATCGGTTGATCAAGGCCAATCGAGGGGGGACAACGATCCTCCATGTCCGCAACTCCACGGCCCATCTGGTTTCGGCGATCTTCCCCGAGGCTGAGGTCATTGCTTCCGCCCGTGGAGAGAACCCTCTCCGGACGGTCGGGAGGTTCCGGCGCTTGGGGGCGCGGGCGGACATCGGGGTCACGATGCGCAACGCCAGCCGTGCCAAGATCTTGCTCCGACTGTGCTCCAGATGGTCCGCCGGCACCGCCTCTCAGGGTGGTCGTTGGCTGTTGAGTTGGGCGTATGAGGCCGAGTTCGGCGGTCATCAACTCCATGACGCGGACGCCCTCTTGACCCGCTTGGATCTGGATGGGGCTGACGAACGGTGGCGTGCGCCTATGCCTGAATCACTTGTGAAGTTGGGACAACGGGTTCTCCAGGATGCCGGAATTGATTCCAAGGCGTTTCCGGTCGGTCTTGCCCCGGGGGTCGCCTGGGGTGGTTCGGCCAAGCGATGGCCGGAAGAAAACTTCGGGCGCCTCGCGGCACTTCTGAAAGCGGGGGGCTTCGAGCCGGTGGTTGTCATCGGACCTGGGGAGGCGGAAATCGCCCGGTCGATGAACAAGGCGTCGGGGATGGATCTCCCGGTTGTCGCCGAAGACCTTGACGCCGCGGGACTGGGGGCGGTCTTGACCAGCCTTTTGGCCCTGGTGGGGAATGATTCGGGTCCGGCCCATCTGGCATCGGCCCTCGGTGTGAGGACGGTGGCCCTGTTTGGACCGACCGATGATCGCCGGACGGCGCCGATGGCGCCCGAGGGCACGGTGCTGCGGCGGCCACTGGAATGTGCCCCTTGCGGTCAGTTGAAGTGTCCGTTGGTCCACCAGGCTTGTCTCAGGGAATTGGACCCGTCTGATGTGTACGACGCAGTGGCTGATCAGTTCGAACCAAAGCAGGTTGCGCGCAGCGCCTCCAAGTAGGACCTAGGCCTGGCGCTTCCCTCCTCGCCGGGGCATCACTGTAATCTGTGGCGTGGACCTTTCGTCGTGCTCCAACTGCTGATCGTCCCGGATCATGCCCTGGAGGAGTTCGGTCAGGCGCATCAGTTCGCCCCGGACCTCTCGTCGCCGAGACCTCAGCGCAGAAATCGTGGTCTCGATGTTCTTCGCACGATCGTAGGCCTCGTCAACCAGTCGGTCGGCCAGGGCGTGACCTTCCTGAATGATTCGTTGGGCGTCTGCTTTGGCGTTGTCCATCGTTGCCTCGGCGGTTTTCTGGGCAGCAACCAGAGCCTCCTGGAGCGCGTTCTCTCTTTTTCGGAAGGCGTTCAGTTCCTGCTCGAGGCGGTGAAGGTTCTGGCGGAGTTCACCCCGTTCTCGGAGCAACTCCTCCATCGACGAGGCCAACTGCTGCAAGAAGGAACGAACCGCTTCGGTATCGTAGCCCCGGATGCCCCGAGGAAAATCCACGCCCAAGATATCAAGAGGTGTCAGGTCAGACATCAGAGCCTCCCAGTCCTCCATTGTGCCACAGTATGAGTCAAGAGATGTGTGCCGAATCACTGACGGGCCTCCTTGCACGACTCTTGGAGTGTCCCTACACTCTCGGCTGACATGTTCCGAGCCGGTTTCTCACTTCTGAGGGGGTCTGAAAGAAAGGCTGTCGGTGAGACCAAAGAGGAGGGTGGCGCCGGCGAAGTGGCGGGGAGAACACGAGCACCTAGCCCAAAAACAGTACCTGATCCTTTTGCCGGCATGGCAGCGGTGGTGGGTACATTCTTGTTCTGTCTGGCTGTTGGTGGACTGGTCGCGATTCCACTGTGGATTGATGGGTTTCTTTTCGATCCAATCGCCAGCATCGTTGACTGGAATCGAGCGTTCTTCTCGTGGCTTGCCATTGTTGGTGGTCTGAGGCTGCTCTGGTGGATAGGGGTTTTGCGGCGGCCGATACGCCTCGAATTCCGGGCGTTCGCCGTTATGTTGGGGAGCATTCTTGGGTCGGTCGTCACCATTGGGCTCTTGGCGTCGATTTATTCGTGGGGCAAGCTGATGGTTCCTCTCTTCAACCCTGCAGTCTTCGACCGTCAGTTGCAAGACCTGACGGTTTGCATGCACTTCGGAGTTGATCCAAACTGGTTTTTGGTGACCCTTTTCTCGGGCACACCGATGGCAGAACGGCTCCTGGACTTCGTTTACGGGCTGTACCTGCCGTTTGTGTTCCTCTTGACAGCGTGGTATCTCACATCGCCGGAGAGCGCGACCAGACACCGGTACCTGCGCGGTTTCGTATTGCTCTGGAGTTCGGGACTCGCACTGTACTGGCTGGTGCCGGCGCTTGGCCCTGTCTTTGTTTTTGAGGACCTTGCAAGTGCAGTTTCGGTGCACTACCCATTGGCGGCGTCCTCGCAGTACATGCTGATAACGAACTATCAAAAGGTGCTTGAGATTCTGCATGGCGCGCATGTCCCAGTATTTCCGTTGTTTGGGGTTGCCGCGATGCCCAGTTTGCATGTTGCCCTGCCGACCTTTGCATATCTCTTCAGCATTGAAAGGTCGGAGTGGACCCGGTACGTTATTTTGCCTTTTCTGATGTTTATGCTCGTGGGTTCGGTTGCTACCGGCTGGCACTACGCTATCGACAGTTACGTCGGCGTGGCTCTCGGGTGGCTATGCTGGCTCGCAGTTCGGCGACCGAGGGG
>JAUWTC010000042.1 GCA_030609785.1 Holophagae bacterium | reverse complement strand
TGTGGGGTCTGGGTGTCGCGCCCGTGGGCCGTCACGAGCGGGGGGTGCCTCGCCCGCGCTGACTGCCCCGCGCCCCTGTGGGGATCGGCCGGGGGGGGGGGCCCCCCGCGCCCCCCCCCCCCGGGACTGGAGAACAGCGACCGCGACAGCGTTAGATACCAGCGGCCGCGACCGGGGCCGGGACCGTAAACCGCGTCCGGGTCCGTCAACCGCGGCGGCGACCGCAAACAGCGACAGGATCAGCGTTCAGTTGCCGGGATCAGCGGCGGCCCCTGTCGCCGTCGCGGTTCACGGTCGCGGCTCGCTGATCCGGACGCTGCCATCGGACGCGGTTCGCTGACGCTGACGCGGATCACGGCCCCTGTCGCGGCCGGCTGTCGCTGAACCTGATGAGAAAGGCAGTGTCCCCAATAAATCTGTCAGTATCCAAAATTAAGCTATGTCCCCGGCATCATGGACAGATGGGGTTTAAGGCCGATTTGCGATCTCACCATTGAGTATTTCGTATTGTTCTTTCAAGCTCTGATCGTCTTGGAAGAAAGCCCAGTACGAATCGAGAATACTCTGTGCCTCTCGGTTTCTCCCAAGGAGATGAAGGGTCTTTGCTTTATAGAAATGCATGTGAGGATTGATGACTTCTTTATCCTGTTCAATCCTGATTGCCAAATTGAAGGCTTCGAGAGCGCGTTCCAGTTGGCCCGCACCGAGACAGGTAATTGCCAATAATTTTGTTGCCTTAAGATCTCCAGGGTCTTCTTGAATCACTTTCTCTAGCAGAGCGATGATTGTGGGTGCATTTGAAGGCCCTAATTCGTAAAGTGCCAAAGCCTCTTCGAACAGCGAGTCATACTCGGCAGCGCCCGTTCCCATGATTCCGGCGCCACGAATCATTATCGCCGGGACTGGGGTGCCATCGTCCGCGGTGATTTCACCCTTTTCGAACACCAGCTGTTCCTTTCCATCAGGAATCTCAATCGCACCAATCGTCTGGAATAGATCGGAGAGGTTCTGCGCAGTTGGAGGGCCGGAAAAGTCGGGGCCAACCGCCGTCAGACCGGAAGGTATGAGCCCATCGAAGAAGACGCAGTAGGTTGGGGATTCTTGATTCGGATCGTTAGGGATGAAGAGCGCAATGGCCTCGATTTCTATTCCTCCTGCAAATTCAATGTAGGGCCGGAGGTCAGAATCGGAGCTCAACCGGCCCCAGGATTCGCAAAACAGCTCGATCAGGATGAATCCGGCCAGTGAGTCACCGTGCTGAATCTGAACGATGTCTGTTGCGATCTTGCGAATCGGGGGGCCGTCGTTTGCAGGTGTGCTCGCGACCGAATAGCCGACCAGAGTTAATCCAACAGCTAGAAGGAAGGCCACAATTGAAAACCTATGGTGCATCTGATCTCCTTTGTGAATTAGGCAACTGCCCTTATCTGACGGGGCTTCCTCGGCCAACCTGACCAGCAACCCGCCCGCAAAAGTACCGCATAATCATCGGTGGGTTTTGATTTTGCTCAGTGCCTGTCTTCTCCATATCCCAAGCCTACAGCAGGTGACAAAACCAGGCCAGGTTAAGGCTTGCGGGCAGAGTTCGAGACCAGCAACAGGTTCAGAAATCAAGGTGCCAGGCGTGCCTTTCCGCCTTTCTTCCGGTCCCGGCCTTCGGGAGCGCCTTCCGCCCTCCCGCTCGGTGCATTGCCTCAAGAGGCGGCGGGGCGGGTTTCGGGTGATTCTCGCCTCTTGAGGCAATGACCTCGGCGGCCTACGGCGTTGGCCGAGACTCGATTGCCGGCAGCACCGCCGAGGGTTGCCCGGTGTCGGCTTTCATCGCGACGGCGGATCAGTCGGGAGTTCTGCCCGGTGAAGAAAGCCGCACCCGGCACGCCCCGTCCGAGAGGGGCGCTCTTGTTTGCCGACGCGGTCGCTGCCGACGCTCAATTCAGAGAGCGCCTAATTCCCTCAAACGGGGCCTGCCATGCTTCGCATTTTTCGCGGGTCGACCTCCCGATTGATGTGCTGGGAAGGAGAAATGCGAGCTTGGCAACCCACGGCGGTCGCCTTAGCGACAGAGCCTCGGCTGACGGCAGTAGGCCGCCGAGGTCTTTTCCCGGAGGGGCGGTCCCCCATCCGGTCCGAGAACTGCTGCCCCTCCGGGAAAGGGCCGAGCGGGGGCGCGCCCTGCGCGACTCCGAAGGCCGGGAATGGATACAGGGTCCGGGACCGGGGCCGCGTCAGGAAACAGCGTCAGTTGACCGGGACCGCGTCAGTAATCCGCGACGCCGTCCGCAAACCGCGACCGCGTCCGTCAACCAAGCCCGAGCCCAGAAAGACGAGCTCTCCTCAAGTCTCGAACAACAGCCGGTTTACGCTACAATGCAGCGAGGAGGCGGAGGAATGACCTTCTTCGACACATTGGAAATGAGGGCCAGAGCGCTGGACGGGCACCTCGCGCTTGCGGAGGGTGATGACCCCAGAGTGGTCGAGGCTTCGTTCAGCCTGGTTCGCAAGAAACTATGCCGTGTGACCATCGTCTGTCCGGACGGCCTGCGAACGGGCGATCACAACAAGCTTGAAGCCGAAGGCGTTCATGTCGTCGACCCGGCGACAGACGATCGTCGCCAAGCGTTGGCCGAGATTCTGTTCGAACGACGCAAGCACAAGGGGTTGGAGTTTGACCAGGCGCTCAAGGCCCTGGATGATCCCTTGTTTTTCGTGTCGTTGCTGGTTGCCGCCGGGGAGGCCGACGGGTCTTTGGGTGGCGCCGTGCGAACGACGGCCGACACGGTACGGGCAGCCCTTCATGCCATTGGTGCGGCGCCCGGCCTCAAAACGGTGTCGTCGGCCTTTGTCATGGTGCATCCGGACACATCCTGGGGAGACGACGGCATCATGGTCTTCGCGGATTGTGCCGTCATGCCCGAGCCGGATGCGGCCCAGATGGCGGAAATAGCGATCAGTGCTGCGGCGACCTTCTCATCGATTGTCGGTGGTGAACCCAAGGTCGCGCTGCTGTCGTTTTCTACCAAAGGCAGCGCCGACCATTCGTTGGTTGACAAGGTGCAGGCTGCGGCGGCGGAACTGGGCCGACGGGGGGTAGGGTTTGCCTTCGACGGTGAATTGCAGCTCGATGCTGCCCTGATTCAGTCGATCGGCGCCAAGAAGGCGCCGGGGTCACCGGTTGCCGGAGCCGCTAATGTCCTGGTCTTCCCCGATCTCAATGCCGGTAACATCTGCTACAAGGCGGTGGAACGACTCGGTGGAGCTCGGGCCCTGGGCCCGCTGATGCAGGGTTTGGCCAAACCCGCCAACGACCTCAGCCGCGGTTGTTCGGCCGCAGACATCGTGCAGGCTGCGTGCCTGACGGTGCTCCAAGCAAAGGGGTAGTCTCGTGAGGGTACTGGTTGTCGGCTCGGGAGCACGCGAACATGCCATCGTCCATGCTTTGAGACGGTCGCCGGAGGTGTCGGAGGTATTCGCCGCTCCCGGTAATCCAGGGATCGCACAGGCCGCAGATCTCCTACCCGTGGCGGTCGATAATATTCCGGCCTTGGCCGAGGCGGCGGCCGATCTGAGAATCGACCTGACCGTTGTGGGACCGGAGTTGCCTCTGGCCTTGGGTATTGGCGATGAATTTTCAAAAAGGGGACTGTGCCTGTTCGGGCCCACCAGCGTCGCCGCACAATTGGAAAGTTCCAAGGTCTTCGCCAAGGATTTCTGTCATCGACACGAGATCGCGACGCCTCAGGCGATGTGCGTCGATACTGAGGAGCAGGCACGGGAGGCCGCCAAGAAATTTGGTTTCCCAGTCGTGTTAAAGGCCGACGGCCTGGCTGCGGGCAAGGGCGTTTTGATTCCGAGCGACCAAGAGGAACTTGACGAGGCACTCGAGACTTTTTTCGGTCGGCGATCCTTCGGTGAAGCCGGGACGAAGGTCCTGGTCGAGGAGTTCGTCGTTGGGACCGAAGTGTCCTTCATGGCGATTTCCGACGGGGTGAATGCCCTTCCGTTGGCCACTTCGAGGGATTACAAGAGGATCGGCGAAGGTGATTCCGGGCCCAACACCGGAGGGATGGGCGCCCACTCCCCTGCGATGGGACTGCCCAAGGGATTGGGCCGGACGATCATGGATACGGTGATCACGCCGGTGATTCAGGGGATGGCGGCCGAAGGCCGAGAATATCGCGGCGTACTCTACGCCGGCCTGATGTTGACTGAAGACGGCCCCAAGGTCTTGGAGTTCAACTGCCGTTTCGGTGACCCGGAAACGCAGGTGGTGCTGTTGAGGCTCGAAGGGTCCTTTGCCGCCCTGGTGAAGAGTGCGGCAGACGGCCAGTTGGCGCCCGGCGGGTTGTCGTGGCGGCGGGAGGTCGTGGCGTGCGTCGTGGCGGCGGCTTACGGGTATCCGGGCCTGCCTCGTAAGGGTGATGACATTACCGGAATTGAAGAGGCGATGGCACAGCCGGCGGTGACGGTCTACCATGCCGGAACCCGGATGGAGGGCGACCGACTGTTGACATCGGGCGGCAGGGTGCTTTCGGTGTGCGGGAGGGGCCCGAATCTCGAAGCGGCCTTGGAGACGGCCTACAGGGGGCTGGGCACGATCAATTTTGACGGCAAGACGTTTCGGCGGGACATCGGAGCCGACACGCTGGCACAAGAGGAGTGAGCGTGAGTGACGTTGAAGTTGTCATCCTGATGGGTTCATCTTCGGACTGGAAGCACCTCAAGGGAGCTGTCGGTCTTTTGGAGGATCTGGGCATCAGATTTCGTGTGCACGTCAGTTCCGCCCATCGAACTCCGGAGAGGACGGTCGAGCTGGTTCGTCGGTCCGAGGCCCAGGGGTGCTGCGCCTTTATCTGTGCAGCGGGAATGGCGGCGCACCTCGCAGGAGTCGTCGCGGCCCATACGATACGACCGGTCTTGGGGGTACCCCTTCCGGGGGGGGTGATGGATGGGATGGATGCTTTACTGGCGACCGTTCAGATGCCGGCCGGAATTCCCGTTGCGACCTTTGCCGTCGGGCCTGCCGGAGCACGAAACGCAGCCTTCTTCGCCGCCCAGTTGATCGCGAGCCGGCGGCCGGATGTTGCCGAAGGGCTCGTCGCGCGACGGCGAGCGGATGCTGAGCGGATCGAAGCCGCGGAACGTGAGGTCGTTGCCGCCATCGAGGGAGGCCATCAGTGACGTGTCCGATGAAAGAAACCCCGATCCCCATCCTGTGTGAAGATCTGGTTCGTGTGGTCGTTATTCCGGAACTGCAGCCGGTGGTCTGTCGGACGGGTTCGTTGATCGTTCGACATGATGATGAGGTCATCATTGAAACCGCCGACGGCGAGTTCCTGGGTCGGGTGACCCGGTTCACCGCCCCGGTCGTGAAGCCGCCGCGAAAGAGACCGGGTCGAATTCTCCGGTTTGCGATGGCCGAAGAAGGTCGTATCGACCAGGAGAACCAGGAGCAGGCGGGTGAGATCGAGCGGTACATTCGTCGCCGAGCGACAGAACTCAACTTGGAAATTCGGCCCATTCGCGTCCAGATTCCATTGGCGGGCGACTCGATTCTGGTATTTTTCACCGCGGAACAGAGGGTGGATTTTCGACCTCTCCTGCGAGACCTCGGACGCCGATACCAGAAGAGGGTCGACATGCGTGCCATGGGAGTTCGGGACGGCTCGCGGCTGACCGGGGGGCTGGGTCCGTGCGGGCGCGGCCTGTGTTGTGCAACCTTCATGAACCGGTTTCACTCCGTGACGGTTCGGATGGCCAAGCGTCAGAACCTCAGCCTGAATCCCGCAAAAATCTCCGGAATGTGCGGCCGCCTGATGTGCTGCCTGGCACACGAGGTCGAGCAGTATCCTGAACTCCAGAAGCGGAAGCGGAAACCACCTCAGGAGTGAAACCGCAGCACAGGAATCGGCGTAGTGTTCATCAACGCCGGGTTCTGGTATCCTGGTGCAACCAACTCACCAGGCCAGTCTGTCAAGCCTTGTGGCAGGTTCTTTCAAGTAGTTTCACGGGGGTGCGACGACTGGTGACGCCCGGCAGGGCCGTCGGGAGGCGATCATGTCTGATCGAAAATTGATCCGGCCGTCAATGACCGAGACCATGGAACGGTTTCCGGCCCGTACCTCGGGTCGGCGGAAACAGGTGCCGGCTGAACAAACCAACGCGGAAAGTTATTACTACCTCAAGCAGATGCAGGGTCGCACTTCGATGGTCGTCGTTCTGACGGACGGTACCGAATTGGTCGGCTGGATCGAGTGGTACGACAAGAACTGCATCAAGCTCAACCGCAATGATGCGCCCAATTTGCTGCTGTTCAAGCACAGCATCAAGTTCATGTTCAAGGAAGAGGAATTGCGGACCAGGCGGCGGAAGCGGGCTGCTGTTGCCAGGTGAGCTAGAGGCCCAACCGGGCCTCTAGCCGGGCAGGTCCGGGAAGACCTTGTGAAAAATCTCCAGAGGTGTCAAGAGCTGGCTCTGTCCGAAACTGTCGGCCGGGAGACTCCGGACGACGTGAAGGACCCGGTGCGTGATGTAGGCGAAGTTGTTGCGGACCTGCATTGACCCCTCGGTGTGGTACATCGTGTTGAGGATCTCCAACTGCCGATCCAGAGGTGACCGGTCACTGATGTTGAGGAGTTCATCCCGAGTGGGGCTGATTCGTGGTGTGACGTCTTTGGGTTCCGGTAGACCGAAGACCGAGCTTTCGATGTTCGCCAATTCCCGCATTACGGGGTCCAGGGGGGCCGGCGCCTTTTTTTGTTCGGACGGCTGAAGCAGGATCGGTCGCCGGCTGCAGTTGGCCGAATGGATGGCATCGTCCTTGATAACCCAGCCGAGGTTGGTCAGTTTGAGGTGGGCCGAAAGGCCGTTCTTCAGGTAATCAACGAATGGCCGGACGGCGGTGTCATAGCTCTCCTCGACGCCGTCAAACATGTTGAGTACGAAGTAGACTCCGAAGGAGTGCACGACATTGGCGATCGTTTCGAGGTAGGGGTTGTTGCCCAGGGACATCAAGAGGTCCTGGAGGAAGGCGTCGAGGTTGGGGAGTCCGTCCTCATAGACGTCCTCCACCTGATTGAGAAGTTCGTTGACCATACGGTGCTGGTTGGCAAGGGCGCCATGCTGCCTGAAGAAGGGAGAATCGGTCGAAAAGATGAACCTCAGCTTCCGAAACAGAAGGCTCTTGACGATGTCCCCGGCCGCCAAAGTTGCCGCAGGATGATGGGGTGTGAATACCAGGATGCCCGAATTGGAGAGGGGAAGGAAGTCGATGACATTGGTATCAAGGCCGGCGCGGAGGTCGAGGATGACGAATTCTGCCGGAAGTTCGTTGATCGCGTGCACCAGCTTCCAACGAGAGGTATCACTCCAGTTGGTGATCTCGTCGATCGAGTGCATCGGTGCCGCGACGAAGGAGAAGTTGCTGAAAAGCCCCTGAGGATCCAGCTTGGGGTCGAGTTGAGTCACGCAGTCGGCGAGCCTCTGCCCCTTTCTGAAAAAATGGTAGAGATCCTTACGGACGGGCGTTTCGAGGGTGTTCCGGATGGACGATGTGCCGGTGTCCAAATCAACAAGAACGGTCGGGGCGACTCGGGACAGTGTCAGGGCAAAGTTCACCGCAAAGGTGGTCTTACCCACCCCGCCCTTGCCGGAGGAAACGGTAATAATTCGAGGCATGATGTCATGCTGCCGGACACGATGTAGAAACGCATCTCAACACCGTAACCGCCAGAGGTCGTCTATCCTACTCTATCCTGGGTTACCGTGTGTTTCGATGCGACTGATCAAAAAATCCAGGGCGACCGTGTTGAAGCCCCCCTCCGGGATGATCACGTCGGCCCACCGTTTGGAGGGTTCGACGAATTCCAGGTGCATCGGCCGAACGGTTTCGAGCCACTGGTCGACGACGCTCTCCAGCGTCCTCCCTCGCTCTCCCATGTCTCGAGTCAAGCGCCTGATAAACCGCACGTCCGAGTCGGTGTCGACGAAGACCTTGATGTCCAGCAACTCCCGGATCTCGGTCAAGGCGAAGATCAAGATGCCTTCAACAAGAATGACAGGCTTGGCCGAAACCGTCTCGGTTTCGGGCCGCCGCTCATGGCGGTTGAAATCATAGAGGGGCAGATCCGCCGGCAGGTCCTCCTTGAGTCGGCGGAGGTGCCATACCAACAGTGAACCTTCGATCGAGTCTGGGTGGTCGTAGTTGCGGTTATTTCTGGCCGTCAAGGGCAGGTGTTTCAGGTCTGCGTAGTAGCGGTCCTGAGTTATCTCCAGGATTCGGTCGGCGCCGACTCGCTCAACGATGGCCCGGGCGACGGTCGTCTTCCCGGAACCCGTGCCACCGGCGACGCCGATGATCAGAGGTCTCGTCATTGTCTAGAGATACTTCACCGTTTCGGCAGCGGTGGAGGCATCCTCCCCATCGGGTGCAACCTCGAGGTATTTCTCGAATTGAGCCTTGGCGCCGTCGAGATCGCCCCCGCGGAGCAGGACCATTCCATATTCGAAAAGGCATTTCGGGAATTCGGGATCAGCATCCAGGCATTGCTCCAGGAGGGGCTTGGCCTTCTCATCATCCATCGCATTGAGGAACACGACAGCCTGATTGAAAAGGGAGGCGGGATCTTCGGGGTTGAATTGCTGGTAAAGGGCCATGTAGTGGTCGTGACCTTCTTTGTCTCCGAGCGTCTCCGATGCGTTGGCCGCGATCGCCAGGCAGCCCAAGGACTCCTCGTCCTCTTCGAGGCAGCGCTTGGCCGTAACCAGGGCACTTTCGAGGTCCCCGGTTTCGTACTGAACCTGGGCCAGGTATTCCATGGCCGGCAGGAGGTCGGGAACAGCGGCCAGCGCCTGTTCGAACAGGGCCTTGGCCTGTTCCTGCTGGCCGGCCTTGAGCAGTTTTCGGCCCTCTTCGAACTCCTTGTATCCAGGTTGCTCCGAAAGTTCCTGAACTTGCTGAGCGCTGACCTCGGCGGTGGTCTTCAGCACAAATTCGAAGTGGTTATCCGTGGTTCCGACGGAGACCTTGAACTCCTCGTCATGGCCGATGTACCCGGAAGCCGAGACGTGGAAAATGTAAACTCGCGTTGCATCCAGGATCAGCGTCTTGAAGGTGCCGTCGTCTTTGACGTTGATGGTCTTTTCGAAATTGGTCAGCTCGTTCGTGGTGTAGGTGATGGCCGCTGTCGGAATTGGGTTGCCGGCGGTGTCGATGACGACGCCGGCAATTCGGGCCTGCGGCCCCGCCCATGCCGGGAGGGTCATAAAGAGGGCCAATGCCAGAACGGCCGCATGTTTGAGTTTATTCATTGTTTCCTCCGTTCTTCTGGTTGAGCACGACACCGTGTTCACAGTGTTTTTTTGCCCAGCATCGCCAACAAGACGTTCCTGGCGATCGTTGGGTTTTCTCGAAGGCGTCTCATCGAGTAGGGGTACCAATCCTTGCCGAACGGCACATAGACCCGTAGTCGGTGGCCGCCGTCGAGAATGATCCGCCGAAGTTCCGGGTCGACACCGTACAGCATCTGAAATTCATACCGGTCCCGGGACAGACCGAGCCGATCGACCAGGCTCATCGAAGCCCACACCAGGTGGGCGTCGTGCGTTGCGATGCCGACGTACGAGCCTGCCCTGAGGAGTTTTTCGACGGAGTAAGTGAAATTCTCCCTGATCGTTTCAAACCCGCCCCACGCCACGGCCCTGGGTTCACGGTAGATGCCTTTGCACATCCTAATGTTCGGCCTGAGGTCCATGAGGCTGTTGATGTCGTCGACGTTTCGCCTCATGTAGGCCTGGAGCACGACGCCGACATGTTGGCCGCCGAACTTCTCGACCATCGTGCGGTAGATGCGCAGCGTCGGGTCGGTCGTCGTATGGTCCTCCATGTCGATCCGGAGGAAATTGTCCGTCGATGCGGCCTTGGCGGCAATCGTGTCGATGTTTTCGGCGCAGAATGCTTCGTCGATCTTCATGCCCAGCATCGTCGGCTTGATCGAGACGTTGGAGTCCAGGCGTTCGGAGGCGATGGCGTCAAAGACCTCGAGATACTCGTTGGTGTAGCTCGTTGCCACCGACCGGTCCGAGACCTCCTCGCCGAGGATATCGACCGTGGCCATGGCCCCCTCATCCATGATCGAGCGGATTGCCTTGACCGCGTCATCGAGCGTTGAGCCGGCAACGTACGGCCTTGCAAAGCGTTCAACAATGAATTTCGGGACCAGGGGGAGCCCGTGCACCACCAGTTTGTCAAAAATGCTCATCCCATCCTCCTCGGGTCGGGCGTGAAGGCCGCAGCCCCTGCGTAAACCTCGAAAGCCCCTCCTTTTAACAGTGCCTGCACGGCCCGTCTCAGGGTGGTTCCGGTGGTGATCACGTCATCGATCAACAGTATTGTCTGTTCCTGAATCGCCGCCGGTTTGCGAGCGGAAAAGCGGCGGGGTTGCAGTCTCGTTCGTTCGGACCGCGATCGTGAGGCCTGGCGGCTGAGACCATGACGGCGGAGGGTCACCCGGAAAGGCCGGTCGATCGCGCGGGCCAAGGAACGCGCAAGAATCTCAGCCGCGTTGAAACCGCGCCGAAGCCTGTGAAGAGGGTGTGAGGGGACGGCCGTGACGACGGTAACCCCCTCAACCCACGGTTCCAAAGAGATTCTCGCTGCCAGCCGAGAAGCCAACACCGCACCGACCTGGTCATGGCCCCGGTGTTTGAGGGTCAACACGGCGTCCCGAAGCGTGCCGTCATACTCGCCCCACACGACGGTTCCCCGCTGAGGGGTTGGATCGGCGACACAGGTGACACAGGGTTCGGCCGGATCGTCGATCGGACCGCCGCAGGTGCGGCACCTGAGGCCGGCCATCGGCACCAGGGAGGATCGGCACCTGCCGCACAGGCCAC
>JAUWTC010000074.1 GCA_030609785.1 Holophagae bacterium | reverse complement strand
TGGCACGGGGACACGCTCTATTTTCTATCGGACCGCGGCCCGGCGATGCGGTCCAACATCTGGTCGGTCGATCAGACAACCGGTGAGACTCGACAGATGACGCATTTCGAGGATTTCGACGTGAACTACCCGGCGATCGGGCCGGGGGAGATCGTGTATGAGGCCGGTGGTTCCCTCTACCTGATGGACCTGGGGAGCGGCGAAAGCCGGGAAGTCTCGGTCGAGGTCATTACCGACGAGGCCACCTTGAGACCCCGGACGGTTACCGTCGGTGACGCAATCGAGAGCGGAGACATCTCGCCGACCGGCAAGAGGGCGGTTTTCGAAGTTCGAGGTGAGCTTTTGACCGTGCCCGCCGAGCATGGTCCGGTACGGAATGTCACTCGCAGTCCGGGAAGCCGGGAACGGTATCCGGCATGGTCTCCTGAAGGTGACAAATTGGCGTACTGGAGTGACGAGAGCGGCGAGTGGCAGTTGTACCTCAGGGCGGCGGACGGCACCGGAGCAGAACGAAAGCTGACGGACTTCGGACCCGGCTACCGTTTCCAGCCCTTCTGGTCGCCTGACGCCAAAACCATCGCCTTCATTGACGAGAAGCAGGTGATTCGCCTGATCGATGTCTCAAGTGGTGGCCTGACCGAAATCGACCAACTCAAGCTGAGGGCCACGTTCCCGGCGCTGGACGGTTTCGAAATCAATTGGTCTTCCGACAGCCGGTGGTTAACCTACGCCAAGGGTCTGGATAGCAATGTGTCGGCCATATTCGTCTACGACACCAACGCGGCCGAGCTGCGCCAGGTCACTAGTGGTTTTTACGGGGCGGCCGGGCCGGTATTCGACGCCGGAGGTGACTTCCTCTTCTGCCTGGTCGACCGCGAATTCTCCCCGTCCTATGGGGATTTCTTCGGAACCTGGGTCTATGCCAACGCCACAAGGCTGGCGGCCATCCCCCTTCGGGCCGATGTTGGGTCCCCGATCGGACCTCGATCGGATGACGAGACGGTCGAAGAGGAAGACAACGGTGAAGAGGCCTCCAAGGACGCGGATAAAGACGAGGACGACGGAGCCGAAGACGAGGATGAGAAAGAACCGGTAGAGATTGAGTTCGACGGCATGGAGAGCCGCATGGTGCTCCTGCCGCCGGAGGCCGGCAATTTCGGCCGCTTGGCTTCGGTCGAGGGCAAGCTGCTCTTCGTAGTGAGGCCGCGGACGGGCTCGGGCGAGGAGAAACCGGTGCTCAAACTGTGGGACTTCGAGGCCAGGGAGGCCGAGGATGTGCTCGCCGGTGTCGATGACTTTGCCCTGTCGGCTGACGGGAAGAAGATCCTGGTGGCCGTCGGCGAGTCCTTGGCGATCGTCGATCCGGCGCCGGACCAGGAGATGGAGACGCCGCTGAGAACCTCGAGCATGAAAGTCCAGGTTGATCCCAGGGCCGAGTGGCGGCAGATATTTTCAGACGTTTGGAGGACCGAGCGTGATTTCTTCTATGACCCGGCGATGCACGGCGTCGACTGGAATGTGATGCGGGAACGCTACGGCGCCCTGCTCGACGATGCGGTGACGCGGTGGGATGTTAATTTCCTGATTGGGGAGCTGATCGGTGAACTTAACGTCTCGCATTCCTATCGGGGTGGCGGAGATCTGGAGAAAGAACTGGAAGGCAACGTCGGCCTGTTGGGCGTCGATTGGGAGCGCGCCGACGATCAGTGGAAGATCGCACGAATCATCAAGTCTGCAGCATGGGAGATGGACATCCGGTCGCCTCTCGACCGAACGGGGATCGAGGTCGGTGAAGGCGATTACATTCTGGCGGTCAACGGGCTGCCCCTAGCGTCCTACCCCAACCCCTGGGCCGCATTCGAGGGGCTTGCTAATCAGACTGTCGAACTGACGGTCAACTCCAAGCCGTCTTTCGATGGATCGAGGTCGGTTCTGGTTGAAACCCTCGGTAGCGAGAGTCGGTTGCGGCATATCGCCTGGATCGAGAGCAATCGTCAAAGGGTGGCCGAAGCCACCGATGGGCGGGTCGGTTATGTCTATGTTCCGGATACCGGAATCAGGGGACAGAGCGAACTGGTTCGCCAGTTCTTTCCGCAGGCGACGAGCGACGGTTTGATCGTCGACGAAAGGTTCAATGCCGGCGGCCAGTGGCCCGACCGCTTTATCGAACTCCTCAACCGCTCGCGAACCGGCTATATCCACCTTCGAAGCGGCAATGATATCGCCCTGTCTCGGGCCTCTCGGCCGGGGCCGACGGTGATGTTGGTCAACTCCTGGGCGGGTTCGGGAGGCGATGCTTTCCCCTATCTCTTCCGGAGGGAAGGTCTGGGTCCGATCATAGGAACCCGGACCTGGGGCGGTCTTGTCGGCATCGCGGGCGCCTACGGCCTGATGGACGGTGGCATCGTCACACTGCCGACTCTGGCACTCTATACCCCGGAGGGTGAGTGGATGCTCGAGGGTCACGGCCTGGAGCCGGACATCGAGGTGATGGAGGATCCGTCGGCCTTGGCCAAGGGTGTCGATCCCCAGTTGGAACGGGCGATTGCCGAGGTTCAGCGTTTGCTTGAGGCAGATCCGATCCCCGAGGTCGTCGTACCCGAGCCCGGAGATCGGACGGCGCGGTAGCCGACGCATTCGCTGATGAAGAAACGCCCGTCTGTGTTCAGGCGGGCGTTTTTCTTTGTTGAGCGATACCCCTGAGCATCATCGAAAGGCGAAGCAAGGTCGCAGGTCGCAGGATTCAGGGGCAGGGAACGGGGCGTGAGGTCCGGCAGCTCGCTACGATCAGCCGGGTTGAGATATGATGGACTGAGCAACCGAGGAGGTCTCCTTTGAGTGCCAAAAGAAGTGTCAGTCCGGGCGGCAGGGTGGGAGTCGTTGAGGCGGCTCGCGTCGCAGGGCTGGACAGCTTCGACACTCCGACCCTGGCGGCCGTAGAACGACGCAGGTTGCAACTGTGGGTCATGACACTGCTGCTGCTGGTGGCCGTGACTCTCGGCATCATCCTCCTGACGGCGATTGAAAGTGTGCAGCTTCCGTCGTGGTTGTCCCCGCTAGCCGTTCAAGGCGGTTTCCTGGGACTGATAGTCCTTTTTTGTGGCTATGCCGTTGAGAAGGAATTCCAGCTTCGCCGTCTGGCTCGCCTCCTGATCGAGGAGAAGGCCCTGACGGCGGCACTGACCAACCGTCTGGGTGAAGTCAGTTCACTCCTGGAATCGGGGAAGGCTCTCAATCTCGACCTCGATCTGGGCGATGTCGCGGCGACGATTCTCCGATGTGCTCGGGACCTCCTGGAGGGTCACGATTGTTCATTGCTGTTGCTCTACGGAGAGGAAGAACTCCGAACGGTCAAGGTGGCCGGCGAATCGGCCGCACTGGGCGCCAGAATCAAGATCGGGGAGGGCATTGCGGGACAGGTTGCCGAGAGCCGAGAGCCGGTGTTGATCAATGGGCTGGTGGAGCATAAAGGGAAGCGCCAGCCGGTCTCGGTTCTCCCGAGCAGTGCAATGTCGGTTCCGTTGGTCAATCGGGGACAACTTCTCGGCGTGTTGAACATCAATGCCCAGCCCGGGCGGGTCTACACCGAGCATGACCTCCGTGCATTCAGCCTGTTCGGTGAACAGGCGGCGATCGCCATCACCAACGCCCAGCTTTTCGAGTCGCAGCAGCTGGCGGCATCGAGGAATTCCTATCAGGCTCTCCACGACGGCCTGACGGGGTTGGCCAACAGGTCCCTCTTTCTCAATCGCTTGGATCTGGCCCTTTCGCGTCGTCGTGAGCAGGGGAAAAAGGTGGCCGTGCTCTTTGTCGATCTTGATGATTTCAAGAGGGTCAACGATAGCTTGGGTCACGCGGCGGGCGACGAGGTGTTGGTACAAGTCGGTGTACGGCTCAAGGACAGTACGAGGGCTGGTGATACCGTGGCCCGACTTGGGGGGGACGAGTTTGGGGTGGTGATCGAGGACCTCGAAAGTCGGGAGGAGATCCACGCTGCAGCTCGACGCATTCTGGACGGGTTGGGTCGGCCGTTCACCTTTGGGACCCGAGAGGTTTCGCTCGGCGGCAGCATCGGAGCCGCCTTCGAGGACAAGATCCCGGCGGAGCAGCAACCTGATGATCTTCTCAGCCAGGCGGCCTTGGCCCTTCATGCCGCCAAGGAACAGGGCAAGGGCACGATCAGCCTCTTCGACCGGTCAATGAAAATGGCGGGGTTGCAATGCCTGGACCTGGAGAACGACCTTCGCCACGCGCTCGAAATGCACCAGATGATGGTTCACTACCAGCCGATTTTCTCGATCGGCTCGCGGAGGGTCCTGGCGATGGAGGCTTTGGCCCGCTGGGAACATCCGACTCGTGGACTCCTGACGGCCGGTGCGTTCATCCCCGCCGCCATGAGGTGTGGAATGCTGGGCCAGATCGATCAGTGGATTCTCGAGACTGCGTGCCGGGCCATGCAGGACCTCCGTGAGTTGAGGGATGACATCGTTCTCCACGTCAATCTCTCCCCGACGCGCTTCGGTGATCCGGACTTGGTTCGGGGCATCGGCAACGTGTTGGACCGCTATTCCATCCCCGCTTCCCATTTGTGCCTTGAGATCACCGAGGGGTCGATCCTGAGGGACACCGAAAACACGGCGAAACTCTTTGCCGACCTTCATGCCCTTGGTGGACGAGTGGCACTGGACGATTTTGGCACTGGCTATTCGTCGCTGAGCCACTTGCGGAGGTATCCGATTGACTGCTTGAAGATCGACCGCTCCTTCATCGACGGCATGAACACTGATCCCAATGGAAGGCGATTGGTGGAGTCGATCATTCGAATGGGTCAGGGGCTCGACCTCGAGGTTGTGGCCGAGGGTGTCGAGGATGCCTCCCAACTCCAGACGCTGGAGGGTCTGGGATGCGCCCGGGCCCAGGGTTTTTTCCTGGCCAAGCCGATGGATTTGGAGAGCCTCAAGAGCCTCTTGGTAGCCTAGGAGCGCGATCCGTATTGGCCCTTTTGAGGCTGATTTAGGATCGAGGTCGGGGGCAAGGGCCAATCCGGCCCACGCTCCTAGTTTTTGCGCTACGCGCAATTTGGATTTTTTAATTATTGAAAACGGACAAGCTGTTATCTGACAGTTATCTATTCTTCCAGCTTGGTGATCAGGTCAACATACTGCTGCATGGCGTCGTCCGAGGTCGTACCCTGGCATTCTTCCCAGGCCTGGTACTTCCCCTTGGCAACAAAATCAAACATCCCCGGCTCGTCGCCCGAAACATCACCCTCGGTCGCCTGCTTGTACAGGCAGTAGATCTTGAGGAGCACATCGTTGGCAGGTTTCTCCGGGAGTTGCTTGGAGCGTGAGACTGCGCTGTCGAAATCTTCCTTGAGACCCATGTGTATTTCTCCTTTCGAGGGGATGAGAGTAACGGGTCTTGGGGCGGTCGGCAATGGAGCGAATAGACGCGCGCCTTTGCATTTCTCTCCTTTCTTCTCCACCCCACTCTGCGCGAAGCGCACAAAGCGGCAGGAGTGTGGACAGTATTGGCCCGAAATTCCTCAAACATCAGGTGTTTCCCTTCAAGGGCCAATACTGTACGCGCTCATGGCGCTGGCACTTCTGCCGCTCCTGCTAACCATCGGCATGGTACCCACGTTAAGACGGGTGAAACGGAGGTTCTGATGGACGTAATGGAAGCGGTATCAATGATGGTGACATTGCCGGTGGTCTTTGGAGTGATGGGATGGGCTTTCAAGACTCTTCTCGACTTCTTTCGCCAGCGGCGAATGGCCACGATGATGTTCGAGTTGCAGAACAAGGTGATCGAGAAGTTCGGGACTGCTCCGGAGGCCTTGCAGTACCTCGAGAGTGAAGCCGGGCGTCGGTTGTTGGAGACAGCGTCCACAGGGCCGACCCATCCGAGGATGCGGGTTTTGTCTTCGATCCAAATCGGTGTCATCCTCGCTGCGGTCGCTGTTGGGTTCTTACTGGTTCGCGGCGTGATGCCCGAGGCGGCCCAGGGCTTTACCATCGTTGGGGTTCTTGGGGCATGTGTTGGGGCGGGATTCCTGCTCTCCGGCGCCGTGGCCTATTGGCTGTCGAAGACCTGGGGTCTGATCAACGGTGGCTCGGAGTCGAATTCTTCTAACTTCGGCGTGTGATCTGAGAGAGATGATCTCGATGGCAACGGTCGCGTCGGGTGTTCCTGTCACCGAAGCCGGGTTAGCATCGGGGGTGATGGATGAGGCTGCATTTTCGGCTTTCTACACCCGAACGGCCAGGCGACTGCGTGCCTACCTCCTCAGGAGCCTCGGGGACCCGTCGGTGGCCGAGGATCTGATGCAGGAGGCGTACCTTCGCCTCCTGCGTTCAGGCCTGAAGACCGACGACGAAGAGCACCGAAAGGCCTATCTCTTCCGCATCGCAACCAATCTCATTCGGGATCATTTCAGGCGGCGACGGCCGGAATATGAAATGCCGCCGGATCTTCCCGGCGATCCGGGTCTCCAGAGCACCATTGATGCCCGTTCAGATGTCGCCATGGCGATGAACGGCCTTGCGCCACGAGATCGCCAGATGTTGTGGCTGGCCTATGTCGAGGGGTCCAGCCACCAGGAGATTGCCAAGGCCCTCGGCCTGAAAACCGCCAGCCTGAAGTCGATGCTATCCAGGGCCAGGCATCGAATGGCGGATCGACTCAGGGGGCTTGGGATCCGGCCGTTGGAGAGGAGTGAATCATGAGCGGGTGCCGGTATGAGACTGACGTTGTCGCAGCCGCCCGGGATGGCAGTTGGACCGAGGCTTTGCGGGATCATGCGGCGTCTTGCCTCGGTTGTGCAGAGACCGCATTGGTAGTGGCCGCACTGACCGAGGATGTCGATGCGATGATTCTCGACAATTCCCCGCTGCCCGATCCCAAGATCATCTGGATCCGATCCCGATTGAAAGCGCGCCAGGAACGGTCATTCCAGGCCACTCGGGTTATTGCCTGGGCTCAAAGAGCGATGATTGTTTTCGCCTTGGCGGCAGGGGTCTCCTTCGGTCCCGGGCTTCGCGGACTCCTGTCCCGCCTACGGACCCTCATTCCGACCGTGGCGTTGTCCGATCTCCCGTTGCTGATCTCAGGCCCGACTGCCGTCTTGGGTCTCACCTTTGTCGTCATGGCGCTGATGGCTCTCTGGAACGAACGATCAGCGGTACGTTGAGGCAGACCGACCAGAAATCGGCGACGTGTTCGCGACCGTTGCCGATTTTTCGTACAGACCGTGGCCGTTGGGCCGATACGAGCCGATAAGGACCGGCCCATACAGTCTGCTAAGCTGAAGAGGAATGGACGAGCAAAGGGAAACCACGCAGACAGATGCTTCCGTTGATCTGAATGACTCGGGGTCGGAAGTCGAAGCGAGCGAGTGGACCGTCGACCGTGACTTGATCCGCTGGACCCTGTCGCTCTCCGTCGAGGAACGACTGGCCGTTCTCCAGGACTTCGTCGATACTTTCTGGACACCCCAGCATGGATGAGCCGCGGCGGCCGGTCCGCTTCCGCGACCTTCTTCGCGCACTCGTGGACGGTGGTGTGGAGTTCATCGTCGTCGGCGGTGTGGCCGCGGTTCTGGAAGGGGCGCCCGTCTCCACCTTCGATCTTGACGTGGTCTACTCCCTCGGCGAGGGGAATATCGAGCGGCTGGCCAAGGCGCTCGACGGACTTGGCTCGGTCTACGTCGATCCTGGTGAACGACGATTGGAACCGACCGTCGAACGTCTCCGAGGTGGCGGTCATCACCTGTTGAGGACGCATCACGGTCGCCTCGACGTGATGGGTTCAATCGGAGCTGAACGCGGGTTCGACGACCTCTTGCCGGAGTCGAAGCCCCGGTCGATTCACGGCCTCACGGTCAACGTCCTCACCCTGGAGGCAGTGATCGCAACGAAGGAGGCTGCTGGTCGTGAGAAGGACCGGGCAGTTCTCGGCCTTCTTCGTCAGATTCTGGCCGAGCGGGACGATCGAGGGTGAAGGTCAACCATGACCTTTGGCTTGAAGACGAGTGCAGCAAGATGTAGCACCGCGATGCATATCGACTTGGTTTCCAGGCGTACCGGTTGGTGGTTGGCCGAACGGGCTGGTCGTTGAGCGTTTGAGGTGGTTTTGATCGATGCCATCGTTGCAGACCGGTGTTCAGTTCTAATTATCGCTGGCCAATTGTGGGTAGGGGTACGGCGTGCCGTGCCCTCTCTGGCGATAACATGATATTGCCGAGGCGGTAGGGCCAATTGTGGGCGCGGGTGCCCTTTCCGAAGTTAACCAAAGAACCGCATGATGCGCATACCTGGTACCGTTATGACTCGAAGCGGTCCCTCTCCCGGACCCTGGATTCCATCCCCGGCCTTCGGGGGCGCCTGACGGCACCTCCGCTCGGCCATTTCCCTCAAGGGGCACCATGGGTGCAGTCGGAAGAGTATTGCCCCTTGAGGAAAATGACCTCGGCGGCCTACGGCGTCGGCCGAGATGCGGTCGCCAATGCGCTCGCCGTGGATTGCCACCTTTGACTTTGTCCGCAGAATTGCTCATGTCGGGAGTGCACTTCGAGGACAAAATCAAAGATGGCACGTCCCGTCCGAGAGGGCGCTCTCGGATTTGAACGCCGAACGGCAGCCCTCAAAACGGCGAAAACCCGCTATCCCCCCAGAACTGCTCCCGGATACCGTTGTAGAGCTGCTGGAGGGCTTCGAAGTGCTGGCGTTCCCAGTCGGCGAGGAAATTGTAGAAGTCCCGGACTTCCGGATCGGTGG
>JAUWTC010000017.1 GCA_030609785.1 Holophagae bacterium | reverse complement strand
GTCATAGCAATCGACGGCGAGCGCATCAGGCAAAGCGGGGAATTGGGCCTTGCCCTGGAACGCCGCCGAGCGGGCGAGACCGTCACCGTGACCCTCGTCAGGGACGGCAAGGTCAAGGAGGTCAAGGTCACGTTGGATGGACCGGGGTGAGAGGAAGGGGAAGGGAGCAAGATGTAGGCGAGGAGGCGAAACGAACGTTCTTCCTGTCCAGCTTCCTAGCCTGCCTCTACAGTCCCCACGTCCCGCCGCCGCAAAAACAGTGCCATCGTCACCCCTGCGATCATCAGCAGTGTTCCGATCCATACCAGGCTGATCAGGGGTTTGGTCGAGACGTCTACTACCAGGCTGGCGGGGTTCCCCGGCTGTTCAGAGACGGATGGATCGTAGAGTCTCAGTTCAACCGATCCGTCGTCGGCGGAGACCCGTCCCATGGTCAAGGACATGCCGTTGGTCCCGGGGATTGAGGCCGGATCAACGGAAGGCCCACCCTCGAGATTCCGATAGCGCGGCACCACCTCAAATGTCTCACCGTTGCGCTCCACCGAAAACACGGCGCCGAAGGTGGCCTTGCCGGCCTCCGGGTCAAAGTCTGAAAGGTCAAAGCCGTCAAAGGTGATCTGCATCCCCTGGTAAGTCACCTGTTCACCGATCTTGACAATCTGATCCAAACCGATTCCGCCACCCAACCCGCGCAGTTCAACCTGAACCCTGCCCGCATCAACAGCCATTGCGATGGCGTGGATCGTTCCCTCGGTACCGGGGATGTCGGCCGGCACTCGACGCATCCCCTCGTCCGCCGCCAGCATGTGAGGCGTCACGATCACCGGCTCTTGATCGGGCCGCCGGATCTCGACCGCAACACCGATGTCCATCGCCTCACCCATCGCGTGCTGCCCGTCCATGTCGAACCCCTGGAAGACCAACGTCCAATCGCGGAAGGCCACGGGTTGATCCTTGGTCAAAACCAATCGACCACTTGGAGGCGCCGGATCTCCCGGCTGATATTCGACGGGGGCGACGTAGAGATCTCCGAGGAAGGTCGACCGGATATCGGGATTGGCCACCAGCTGATTGCTCTTTTCATTGACCCACATCAGCGGTCGCATGACGAAGGCGGCGCCGGAGTCTTTCTGCACCTCGACCACCATCGCGTCGCGACTGGACGGCGTCGGCTTGTCGACGCCTACAAAGGTCATCGTGGAACCAAGAACCTCTTGCGGTTCCCCCTGGACCAGTCGAACCTTGGTATCGACGTCGAAGGTGCCGGTGGTCAGGAAGCCCACCAGCATCAACCCCAGCCCAATGTGGGTCAGCTCCCCACCACTGCGCCGCCAGGAGCCGGCCCGGACCTTTTCGATCAGGGCCCAGGCGTTGGCGACCGTGCAGAAGAACACCACCACCAGGTATGCAAGAGCACGCCAGTCCCTGGCGCCGAAGACCGCGGCAATACCAACCATGACGACCGACACCGCCACGATGGCGCCCAGTCGTGATCCGATGTCCTTGCGGACCCTGTGCCAGGCGAGAAACGGCGTCGCGCCGAGAACCAGCGCCAACACGATGGCCAACCAGAATCCCAGGCCGTTGTAAAAGACCGGACCGACCTGGGCGGGGTTCGCCATCCACAAACGGGTTATCAGCGGCGCCGATGTTCCGAACACCACCACCAGGGCGATCAAGATCAACATCAAGATCCCCAAAACGAAAAAAATCGTCCGTGAGAAAAAGGGCTCGTCGCCCTCAGCGCTCGGAATTTCCCGCCACCTCCAAGCCAACATCACGACGGACAGCAGCAGGAAGAAGACGATATTAAAAACCAGCCACCCGGAAATGCCCAGATCGACAAAGGAGTGCACCGAGAAGTCGGACAGGACGCCCGAGCGGGTCAGGAAGGTGGCATAGACGACCAACAGGAAGGCCACGATAGCCAGTACCAGATTCAAACGGCGAAACCTCTTGCGCCCCCGCTGCAGGAGAAAGCCGTGGGTCAGAGCCACAGTTACCAGCCACGGGACCAGGGAGGCGTTTTCGACCGGATCCCAGCCCCAGTAGCCGCCCCACCCAAGGGTTTCGTAGGCCCAGTAGCCGCCCATCATGATCGCCGTACCCAGCGTGCCCACCGACAGCAGGACCCAGGGCATCGAAACCTTGATCCACTCGTCGTACCGACGCATCCACAATGCGGCCAACGCGAAGGCGAAGGGAATCGCCAACGAGGCGTAACCGACGAACATCACCGGCGGGTGGATCACCATCCACGGGTTCTGCAGCAATGGATTGAGTCCGTTCCCGTCCATCGGCACCATGCCAGTCGTCAAGCCCTGGTGAAACCTGAAGGGATCCTGTTTGAGCATCAGGACGATCAGAGACAGCACCGTCAGGTTGTAGAAGAACATCACCCGCGATTCATAGGCCCGCGCAAACCGCAGGAGCGGCAGGCCCAGCAACACCCCACAGAAAGCCCACAGAAGAAATGACCCCTCCTGACCGCCCCAAAAGGTGGAGATCAGATAGTTAAGCGGAAGAGAATTGTCCGAGTAGGCGTAGACGTAGGCCAACCGGTAATCGTGGGTCAGGATCAGATACATCAGCAGGGCCGAAGCCACGACAACGCCCGCCGTCATCAAGACATAGGCCTGACGGGCGATCTGGCGCCACCGCGCTGGATCCTTGATGGCCAGGACATAGGTCACGGTCGAAACGAGGCCGAGCAAAAAGGCCATCCACATCAGCATGGTGCCTGGGAGGTACATGGGGACTCCTTGGGAAGGTGTCAGCTATCAGCTGTCAGCTATCAGCTTTCGGCAGTCAGTTTTCGGCTAACGACTGAGGGAAATTTTTGGCGACTTATTCTCGAGTATCCCCGTAAAGACGAGGCTGAATCCTCCAGAAGAAAATTAACACGGAGACACAGAGAAACACAGAGCCGAATCAAGGCAGAAATCCATGGACTGCAACAGGGCTGACTGAACGTTCAACGTTTAACGTCCAACGTCCAACGTCGAAATTCGCGTTTAGGGGGACCGGGCATTGGGGGGTTGACGTTCGTTGCCGACGGTATCGGAATTCAGGCCCGTGGGCCCTTACGTTTCTTGAGCCTCGGCTGTTTCGTCTCACCACAATCCGCCCTCGGGCGCGTACTTCAAAGTTGAACGTTGGACGTTGGACGTTGGACGTTCATTCCCGGTTTGGTTGCGGCCAGGAGGCCGCGCTGTGTCCTCTGTGTCTCTGTGGTAAATCTGCCGCCAGACCCGGTTGGCAGCTTGCATCGAAGGCCGAACTCTCTGGTTCCGGCTCCGCCGGGTCATGCTTCTTCGGCGTGGGTTGTCGGGTCCTCATCGACGCACTGGTACTTCGAGGGGCATTTGACCAGGAGCTGTTCGGCATCAAAGACATCGCCGCGCCACGAACCCACGGCAACAATCTGTGTCGCCTCTTCGAAGTTCGCCGGCTTGACACCAGAGTAGCGGACCGCCATCTCCAATCCCACCTCGTTGTAGATGACGAAATGGAGTTCCTGGTCCTCGTCGATGTAGTCGGAGGAGTTTTCCACCAAGGCGCCGGCAACCTGAACACGGGAGGCTGTTTTCATCGCCTCGTCAAAGGAGACATAGGGCGTCAAGTTGTTCTTGAAGGACGTCGCTCCGTAGGCCAGAAAGGCAATGACGAGCGCCCCGCCGATCAGGTACCACAATTTGCGTTGGTTCTTCGGGTCACTCATGGTCCAACCCCTTGGTCTTTCGGTCAACCGAAAAAACATAGCCGAACAGGGCAACCCAGATAATCATTGTCACGAGCGCGAGCCCGGTAAGACCGCTCATCACAGCACCTCCTCTTGGCGCCGGTGCCGGATCCGGTCGATCCGACACTCAAGACTGTAAATCCAGGCAAACAGGCCGGTGAAACCGGCCAACGAGGCCATCAGGGTCATCGTGTACCTGGGGTCGAATTCGTTGGTCCCACGGGTATTGATGATGGTGTCCGGGTGCAGGGACCAGTAGATGCGAGGCACCACGAACACAAGGAAGGGAACAGTGACAAAAGCAAGGATCGCGTAGACCGCCGCCAATGCCGCACGCCGCTCGGGATCCGGCACGGCCGACCTCAGGGCGAAGTAGGCTGCGTAGATCAGCAGCAGGATTGTGATCGACGTCTGACGAGGATCCCAGTTCCAGTAGGCATTCCACATGATGCGGGCAAAAATCGCTCCCGTAACCGTCGCCAGGACGGCAAACAATAGACCCAAACGCGAGGCGACCGCTGCGCGAATGTCGTCGGCGGGATCGCGCCGCATCAAATACCTGATCGAGTAAATGCAGGAAACGAGGAAGGCCAAGACGCAGACCCACGCGGTTGGAACGTGGAAGAAAACGATGCGCGAACTCTCCCCGATGAACCCCTCGGCGGGGTGCACAAAGTAGAACGCCGCCCAGATAACGGCGAGCATCCAGACGAACAGAAACCACTTGAGGGCGGTACCGACCTTCATATCACTCCTTCATCGTCGGGTTTTCGGACTCCGAGTATTCCACCGTCACTCGCTTCGCTCAACTACAACCGACGAAACGCCTGGTCTATTCTCCACCTTGAGGAAGGCCTCCTCGGCCCGGTAGGAAGAGCGGACAAACGGACCGGCGATGACATCAAGGCCGAGGTCCCGGCCCAGAAATTCCAACGCCTCGAACTCTTCGGGGGCCCAATAGCGCGACACCTCGACCTGTTCCGCGGTCGGTCTGAGGTATTGACCGATCGTCACCACCTGGCAGCCGGCTTCCTTGAGATCCACGAGCACGGCCTCGACTTCGTCCACTGTCTCTCCAAGGCCGACCATCATCCCCGATTTTCGGATCATGCCTGGGCCCCGGTCGGCCACCCTCCCGAGGACTTCCATCGCCCAGCGATATTGACCGGAGCGCCGGACCGCCCGGTAGAGACGCGGGACGGTTTCCACATTGTGGTTGTATACATCGGGCCCGGCGTCGATGATCCGGTCGACCGCCTCCATGTCTCCCCTGAAATCAGGGGTCAGAACCTCGATCTTCGGCGCCGGATCCAGTTCGGCCTTGATGGCATCGAACGCCTGAACGAAACCGTCTGCACCACCATCGTCCAGATCGTCCCGATCGACCGCGGTGATGACGACGTAGTTCAGCCCCATCGACTGCACGGCCTCCACCAGTTGGCGCGGTTCGTCCGGGTCGATCGCATCGGGGCGGCCATGGGCGATCGAACAGTAGCTGCAGTTTCGCGTGCAGACCCGACCGTTGATCAGAAACGTCGCCGTACCGTGACTGAAGCATTCCGAGCGATTGGGACAGCGTGCCTCCTCACAGACGGTGTTCAGGCCGCCGCTGCGCATTCGGCTCTTGATCTCGTGCAGCTGGTCCAGGCGCAACCTGCGCCCCCTGATCCACTCCGGCAGGGCGGTCTGAGGGGCTCTTCCTCCGAAGGTCACGGCTTGACAACCCAGGCATCGGGGAAACCGCCGGCCTGCATCCGGCGCATCACCCGTTCAGCCGAGGCATGATCCGGGAACGGCCCGATTCGCAGTTTGAGCAGGATACCGCCCCCTGCCACTCGCGTTTCGACGATTTCATGTTCGGAGTTGGGAAAACCGACGTCAACCAGCTGACGCCTGGCTTTCTCGATCCCTTGAATGCGACTGGAAGCCAACACTTGAACCAAGAAAACCGCTGACTTTGGAGGGGCACTCGAAGCGGAGGGTGTCTGAATCGCCAGACGCTTCGGGGGCGAGGTTGGCTGGGGTGCAGCCGTCGGTTCCGGGCGGGGCGTCGAGGTCGCCGCTGCCTCGACCGCCTCCACGACCGGCGTAACGGTCGGCTTCGGTGGGTCCGGCGTCGCAACCGAGGCCACGATTTCGGAGCCTTGCGGATCTTCGATCTCGACTTCGGCAACCGCATCCTCACCATCGGGCGCCGGAGCGAGGACTGCTGCCACCGATCCCCCAAGGGTTGACCAGGCGGCGCCGTAGCCCCCCGCGAAGGCCACCACCAACAGCCCGGCCAGCGCCACCAGCAGAATGGCAAGCCACTTCGGTGTCAACTCGATCACGTAATAGGTCTTGGACATGGCGTACTCCAAAAACTCACGGGGCCGAATGCGGCCCCGTGGAGAGTGTACCACCCAAGAAAGGCAGTTCTGCCGGATGAGATGCGCCTAATACGCCTACCGGCGTTACGAGTCTGAGTCGAAGAACTTCTTGAACATGTTGATCGGCACCGGAAAGACGATGGTAGATGCATTCTCCGTAGAGATCTCGGTCAACGTCTGCAAATAACGCAACTGCAACGTCACCGGGTTTGACATAACATCGGCCGCTTCGGCAAGCTTCTTGGAAGCAATAAACTCACCCTCCGCGTGGATGATCTTTGCGCGCTTCTCACGCTCGGCCTCCGCCTGTTTGGCCATCGCCCGCTGCATGTCCGGCGGCAGGTCGACGTGCTTGACCTCAACCATCGAGACCTTGACGCCCCAGGGATCCGAGTGCTGGTCGATGATCTCTTGCAACCGCACGTTGAGTTCTTCCCTCTTGGTCAAGAGATCGTCCAGTTCAACCTCACCCAACACCGAACGCAAGGTCGTCTGGGCCAACTGTGAGGTCGCGTAGACGTAGTTTTCGACTTCAACAATCGCCTTGACCGGCGTCAGCACACGGAAATAGACAACCGCGTTGACTTTGACCGAGACGTTGTCGCGGGTGATGACGTCCTGCGGCGGGATGTCGTGGACGACAGTCCTCAAGCCGATCTTGACCAGACGGTCGATCGGCCACAAGACCAGCACAAGGCCGGGGCCCTTGGGCTCCGGCAGGACCCGCCCCAGCCGAAAAATGACCCCCCTCTCATATTCGTTGAGAATCCGGATCCACCTGAAAATCAGGAAGACACCGATAAAGATTGCAAAGATGACGCCCGAACCCAAAAACTGCATATCCCCTCCTTCACAAATCGAATCTACTGCTCTACCGGCTCTCCGCCCACCCTCTCGACCTCGAGATAGCGACCGGCGACCGCCAGCACTCGCACTTCTTCATCTCTTACCACAGGCGGCCCCATGATGCGTGCGTCCCACCACTCGCCGTGCACGGCTACCGTGCCGCGGGGGTCCAAGTCCCGGACGACCTGGCCCACTTCACCGACCAGACCGTCTTTGCCCGTGGTCGGACGACGGGAGTGCGCCTTGAGAACCCTGGACAGCAGGAACCCGGTCACCAGTGCCACCAGCAGGGCCGTCGGGATGACCACAGCCAGGCTGACCCGCATGTCCGGGATCGGAGAGTCAAACAGCATCAAGGAACCCAATACGAAGGAAACCAGCCCACCGACCGTCAGCATGCCATACGAAGCCACCTTGACCTCCAACACAAACAAGAGAAGGCCGACGACGATCAGCGCCACACCGGCGAGATTGACCGGCAGAACCGACAGCGAATACAGGGCCAGCAGCATCGCGATCACACCTACGACACCGGGAAAGATCGCCCCGGGGTGGGTCACTTCGACGTAGATGCCCAACATCCCCAGGGCCATCAGCAGATAGGCGATATTGGGGTTGGCCAACACCGACAAGAAGCGTTCGGCGGACGACGGTTCGGCACTGAAAACCCTGGGGTCTTCGAGGTCCAAGGTTACCGTCGATCCGTCGAAGCGGGTAATCTCCCGGCCGTTGAGTTCTTCCAAGAGTTCGTCGAAATTGTTGACCACAAGGTCGATCAACCCCAGTTCCAGAGCCTCGGACGCCGTGAAGGACGCACTCTCGACGACGGCTTCGACCGCCTTGTCCAAATTGCGGCCCCGGCCCTCGGCCAGGGCACGGATCATCGCAGAGGCATCGTTGGTGACCTTGGCATTCATATGTTCGCCGATGTCCTCGCCCTTGCCGCCGACCGGATGGGCCGCCCCGGTGTTGGTGCCCGGCGTCATCGCGGCGATATCAGCCGATATCAAGATGAAGAACCCGGCCGACGCCGCCTGTGCGCCGCCAGGCGCCACCAGGACCGCCACCGGCACCACGGAACCCGTTATCGTCGAGGTGATTTCGCGAGTGGTGGGGAGAAGACCTCCCGGCGTATCCAGTTCCATCACCACCAGGTCCCGCCCGTCCCGCTCGGCCTCGTCAATCACCCGGGCTATGAACCCCTGGGACGCCGGCTGAATGGTGTCCTCGACTCTAAAGTGCAAAACGTCCGCCGCGAACAGCGAACCCAGGCCCCCAATAATTGACAGCACAAACGCGACGACCCGAGATGAGACAGAGTGCATGTAACCATGATACATCGGAACGGGGCGGGACAGAAGACTATTGAACCGCCAAGACGCCAAGAGCGCAAAGAAAACGCGAAGAAATGTTGAACCACGAAGGCACAAAGAACACGAACAGGCAGGGCTGCCGATTGCCCTCCCTCACCCCAACCCCTTCCGGACCTTCCTCCATGTCAACCGCACATCCCTGAAGTGAGTGCCCCCCGGACGATCGGCGCCGTACAGCTCATCCTCGGCCAGAGCTACCAGCCGTTCGACATCCCGGGCAGCCGGCGGCCACCGAAGAGCCGAAGTCCGTCCGATCCAGCCGACGGTTGCCCACTCGGGCACCTCGACGCCCAGACGCTCCAGTTTCCCAGCCATCCGGGCCACGGCTCTGGCTGCTGGAGGTCGTCTGATGACGGAAGGCCGTTTCTGAACGAAAGGCGTGACCAGAAGAACCGAGACGAGACCTCCCATGACGACGATCCACCACCACCGGAAGGCCTGAACAACCCAGTTCCCGGCCCGAACCACCGCCTCGCCCACAGCCATCAGAACGCCGATTTGTTCCCCCAGACCGAAGGTCAAAATCCGCCGGTCAAAGAAGTCCTCCACGGTCTGCCACATCAGACGACCTCGATCCAGCAGACCCAATCGTTCGAGTCCGTCGACGCCCTCCGCAGGAGTCGGGTCAAAAACGACCCAGCCCCGATCGGACCCCAGCCACACCTCGACCCAAGAGTGGGCGTTGGACCGGCGAACCACAACCCGCTCACCGCCGGCACCCGCATTACCGCCGTGATAGCCGGCGACAAGGCGCGCCGGGATACCTTCATGCCGCAACATCACGACCATCGCCGACGCGAAAAACTCACAGTGGCGCTGACGGCTCTCAAACAAGAACCACGACACCGGATCCCGGCTTCCGCCGGCGCCCCCGGCCAGAGAATAGGTGTACTCGCTGGAAAGATGGGACTCGATTGCCGCCGCCGTTGCCTCGGCCCCGTCGGCATCCCCCGCGACCCTCGAAGCCAGGCGGGCAGTCTGAAGTTCGGGATTTCGCAGTCTGAGATCCCGTGGCTCCGGCTGGTCCATCCGGAGCACCCCCTCCGGAGCGATCCAAACCCGGTAGCTGGGCGCCGAGCCGCGGCGGGCCCTGAGGACCACGCCTCCCGGCGGGTCGATCATGACCGTTTCGTCGATTTCGAGGGCGATCACACCTGGTGGCAGAAAGAGAAACCTCTCCCGGTCTTCCAAACTGATGTCGAGAGCCCTCAACCCCTCGATCGACCGCCGATCCTCATCCAGCCAGACCAATCCATCCCGGAGGGTTGCCGATGACAGTCCAGTCTTGCGCGGCGCCCACGTGGCCCCGTGCACCCGATCGTAGGCGCTCGCCCTCAACCTCAGCCACGCTGCCGGGACCGGCTTCCCGTCAACGGATACCAGCGTGGCGGCCGCGACCTCCGACTCCGATATTTCCCCCTTTCGCCCAAGCTCCACCACCTCCGAAAAGCCCGACTCCCGAACGAAGGGCGACCCGACCAACGGCGAGTGCAATCGAGGCAGCAGCATGAAGAAGGGCACTGTCAGAATCGCGCCGACCACAGCGGCGGCCGCCGCATGGCGCCAACGAGGGCGTCCGAGGTCATCTCCGCTTTTCACGGACAGCTCGAGCAGGAACACCTGCATCCCGGCGTACCACCACAGGACCAACGAACCGACAAGAAAGGGCACGATGGACACGTGAACGGCTGACACCACCCCGACGAGGCCGACCAGAAAAACGGCCGGCAGCGCCCGACGCAGGCCCTTGAGATCGTTGACAGTCGCCACCTGAACCGCCGTCAAGAGCAGGAGCAAATGACCCAACGGTCTCAAAGGCCCAACCCGGAGGCCTCCAGCGGCGATGACCGCCAGAAGGATGACGATCGCTATAACGTTCAGGCTCCACCGCGAGGGCTGCCAGACGGATTCGGGTCTCAAGACCCGCCAGAGACTGACGGCGCCCGCCAACAACCAGAAGGGCGGCAAGACGATGTAGAGGAAGGGGAATGGCGCCAACGACCACAGAAGAAGGCCCCCGATCAGCAAATGAACCGAGCGAGTGTGGTTCATCGGAAAGCCGACCGGCGAGGTGAACGTTCAACGCTCAACGTTCAACATCCAACACTGAAGTGCGCGCCCGAGGGCTAATTACTGTGGAACGAACTCGGCCGAAACTCAGGGAACAACAGCGCCATTGGCAAGAACCACGATACCGTCGGCACCGAGCGTCGAAGGCCAAACAACTTGCGGCCCCAAACGCGACCTTCGACGTTGAACGTTGGACGTTGGACGTTGGACGTTCTTTGTTATTGATCATCCCTCCCCCACGGGCCGAACCAATGCCAACGGTTCCAATAAACGCCGTGCACCGGTTCGCCTTTGTTCGACCGGAAAGATCGTATCGCCGATGGAGAGGATGACCGGTTCCCCATGTTCAAGCCGCCTGAGGATGGCGGCGGTCGCGGCACTGATCTTCTTTTCAAAAAGGCTGAGGGCTGCCGGGTCATTCAGATCGCTCAAGGACGGATCCAGCCGAATTATCAACGGCTTGTCGACCGTTCGCCGCCGATCGACCGAAATCATGCGCTGTTGGCGAGCCGTCTGTTTCCAGTGAACCTGCCGGGTGTCGTCACCGTCCCGGAAATCACGGAGTTGGAAGACGTCTCCCTCCCGCCCGCGGCCAACGAAACGCTCCACCCCCCGGTCGGCCTCATCACCCTCCCGTTCGCCGACCGGGCCGGGGACCGGCGCTGGGTAGACCAGGATCAAACGGTCTTCCAGAATTTCCTTGGATTTAATAAAGAAACCCAGAGGCAGAACGACCTCGAGGCGCCAGGATCCGAATTGCCGCCGTCCTCTTTTTTCGAAGCACCAACTGACCGTACGCTTAACGCTCTCACCCGGGCCGATATATCCCTCCGCCAGCACGATCGTCCCATCGGCACTTTTGATGACCAGACCGTAGGCCGGGAAAATACGACTGGTGTTGACCAACTCGATCTCAAAAAGAGCCGGCCGCCCGGCAAAGGTCTCGACCGGAGGGCCTACTTTGGCCGACACCTGGCCCAGGACCTCCCGCGACCATGCGCCACTGACGACGTAGGACCCCAGTGCCGCCCCCAACACTGCAATCAGCCCGTTATTGCCCGAATTGACCGCGGCAAAGGCCAAAACCAGGGTGAGACCCAGGAACACGCCACCCCACCGCGTAAAACGGAGCTGGAACCCGGGGAACATGCGTTGCCAGCGGCGGGTCACTGCCGACATGTTAGGTGCCTCGGAAGAAACTCGATACTTGACTCCACCTTGCGCTCTCGGCCCGTCAGAGGGCACGATGCGGGGCAGGAGCCCCGCGCTCCCGCGCTGAATTTCGACTTTCTTCCCTTTTGACTCCCCTTCGTGTTCTTTGTGTCTTCGTGGTTCATTTTTCTTCGCGTCACCTTTGCGCCCTTGGCGTCTTGGCGGTTCATTTCCCTACCTTGGAACCGGCACACTCTCCAGGATCGACCGGATGACCTGGCGCTCCCGTTCAGCAATCTCCCACTCCAATTCAGCCAGGCTGTCGGCCAAGAGCAGGCGGTGCGCCAGTACGCCTTCGGCGGTGTCCTGGAGGTCGTCCGGCGTCACATAGGACCGGCCCCGAACCAGGGCCAGGGCCTGAGCCGAACGCTGCCACGCCAGGGAGCCACGGGTCGAAACGCCCAGCGTCAGAGCCTCGTGGCGGCGGGTCCGCAAGACCACCTCCAGCAAATAGGCCCGAACGCCTTGATCAACGTGTACTCCTGTCACCAGATCCTGGAGATCGATCACTTCCTTGGCATCCAGCACCGGCGCCAACCCTTCCAGTTCCGGCTCTACACCGCCGCTTTCCAACAGAGCCAATTCCTCTTCGGGCTTGGGGTAGCCCATCGACAGGCGCATCAGGAAACGGTCCATCTGGGACTCCGGCAGGGGGTAGGTCCCGGTGCTCTCGGCCGGATTCTGCGTCGCCACCACCAGAAAGGGCTTGGGTAACGCGTGCCGGGTGGTTTCGACCGTCACAGCCTGTTCGCTCATCGCCTCGAGAAGCGCGCTTTGGGTCCGCGGCGTCGCCCGGTTGATCTCGTCGGCCAGAACGACATTGGCGAACAGTGGCCCCCGCTGGAACTCAAAGGCCTCACGATCTGCCCGATAGACCGAGATGCCGATCAGATCGGATGGTAAAGTGTCGGAAGTAAACTGGATGCGGTGAAAGTCCAGGTCAAGCGACCTGGCCAGCGCCTTGGCCAGCGTTGTCTTTCCAACCCCTGGGACATCCTCGAGCAAGACGTGCCCACGAGCGAGGAGGGCGGCGATCACCGTATCCACCAGGGTGTCCTTGCCTTTGATCACCTTGACGATCGAGGCGTGGAGTCGTTCCAGTCGGACCAGTGCTGATGGGGGAACAGTGTTCATGGGCAACCTTTGGGGAGCCTGAGGCTCTCATCTCTTTTCAACTCAGTATACGGGCAACCGCCGGCATCGTTTGCCGGGCTGGCTTCTCCCCCTTCCACCCTTCTTCCCTTCGCGGTCTTCGCGTCTTTGCGGTTCAACTGCTTTTGTCCTGCTTCCCGTTTAGTCCATAATCCTCCCATGAGCCGCGATCGTGACCTTTTCCTGGACTATCTGGCCCATCTGACGGTGGAACGGAACATGAGCCCGAGGACCGTCGAGGCCTACGGCCGCGACCTCGAGTCCTTTCTGGCTTGGCTGGAGGACCGTAAGACCCCGCTCGAAAAAGTCCATAAACATGTCGTGCGCGACTACCTCGGCGCCCGGAGAGACGCCGGACTCTCCGCCCGCTCAGCCGCCCGGCACCTCTCGGCCCTTCGGGGCTTCTATCGATTCCTGATTCAGGAGGATAGAGTCACGGTCGACCCCACCGCCGACTTCCAGGGGCCGCAACTCTGGCGTACCGTTCCCCACGTGCTGATACCCGAGGAAGTCGAGGCCCTTCTGGAAACACCCGACGTCAACACGCCGCTGGGCCTTCGGGATCGGGCGATGATGGAGACCCTCTACGCCACAGGATTGAGGGTTTCCGAACTGGTCGGCTTGGCCCGCGACCGGCTTCACCTGGACCCGCCTTTCCTCAGGGTCATGGGCAAGGGCGGCAAGGAACGCCTGGTTCCTCTGGGCGACACAGCAGCCGACTGGAATGACCGCTACCTCGGCGAGGGGCGACCCGAACTGGTCCGGGAACGGCGACCGGAGGTCTACCTCAACCACCGAGGGGGAGCGCTGACGCGCCAGGGGTTCTGGAAGATCCTTCGAGGCCATGCAGCGTCGGCCGGAATATCGGCCCACACCAGCCCCCACGTCATCCGTCACTCCTTCGCCACCCACCTGGTCGAACACGGCGCCGACCTCAGGGCCGTTCAGATGATGCTGGGCCACGCCTCTCTGACCACAACAGAGATCTACACCCACGTCGCCCGCGAACG
>JAUWTC010000185.1 GCA_030609785.1 Holophagae bacterium | reverse complement strand
GTCAGAAAGGCAAAGGCGCTGATGAAGATAAAGGCGTTGAACGGTTTGTCCCACCTGAGGTGCATGTAATACAGCGCCACCAGGACCGCCTTGGCTGTTGCGATCGCGAGCCCGATGATGATGTTGAAGGCGCCGAAGTCGAAATAGGTCACGGACACCGTCAACCACGTTCCGAAGATCAATGCGACCCATACCACCAACAGCAACTTGACTGAGGCGACGTGAGGACCCTGATGGGTTTCAGCTTGATTCATGGTCAACTCCTCAATCAATCAGGTACATCAGAAGGAACAGGTAGATCCAAATCAGATCGACCACATGCCAGTAGAGAGCAATGTTGTCGACCTTGGTGTAGTGCCCACCGTCGAACACACCCTGCCGCGTCAATTTCAGAAGCCAAAGCATGGCGATCATTCCAAGGATGACGTGAATCCCGTGCAGACCGGTCATCAGGAAGTAGACGCTGAAGAAGGTCTTGGCGTTGGCGGGATTCACAATGACGGCGTTCCGTTCAGCCTCGGCAGCCGCACGGGCTTCGGGGGTCACAAGGCCGGCGGGCCCAACGGCAGCGGGAGCAATTTTGGAAATCTCCGAATCGGCAGCGTTTTCCAAAAGCGTCTCCGGAAGTACCTCGTCGACCGGGAGCGCCTCGACAGCCAAGCCAATCTCGTCGCCGGGAACTCCCTCTATACTTTCGGAGACCGCTTCTTCACCATGAGCTTCGGCCACTTCGACGCCGGCTTCAGCCAGGATATGAGCGTCCGGTGCATACCGGGAGGCCCACAGGAGGCCGTGATGCCACTTGTGGCTGTATTCGACATATTTGACACCGAGGAATGTCCCGGCGAGCACAAAGGACAGAACCAGCATCAACTGGAGGATCGCCCGCTGTTTGAGTTGGGCGGCCCGAACGGCCCATGCCATCGTCAGCGACGAGCAGATCAGAACGACGGTATTGAGGGCGCCGAGGCTCTTGTCCAGGAAGTGATGACCGAAGATGAAAACCTCGGGATGGTTGACCCGATAGACGACGTAGGCGCAGAACAGGCCCCCGAAAAAGAGAATCTCGGTGACCAGAAAGAGCCACATCCCCAATCGGGACGACTGTCGCTGCTGGTCCAAATTCTCAAAATGATGCGCGAGGTCCGGGTTGTGACCGGTGAAATGCGATCCGGCCATCATTCGTCCCCAATTGGCTTCAAGAAGATCGAACCGGGATCCTTGCGAACATAATTACCGGTCTGCCGGTCGAATTTCAGGCTGTCAATATCGTAGGGATCAAGACCAACCATCTCATGCTCGAAGTTGGTGGCAATCGGTGGAGAGGCGGTCGCCCACTCCAGGGTGGCCCCGCCCCACGGATTTTCGGGCGCCTTTTCGCCTCGCACCAGGGAGTGCAGCAGGTAGTAGGCCATGATCATGAAGGCTACGCCCAGGATGTAGGACCCCACAGTCGAAGCCTGGTGGTAGGGCTTGAAGACCTCAAGATAGTTGTAATAGCGCCGCGGCATGCCGTGGCTTCCCATGACGAACTGGGTGAAGAAGGTCAGATTGAAACCAACGAAGATCAATGCCGCCGAGATCCGAGCCCAGAACTCCGAGTACATGCGTCCGAACATCTTGGGCCACCAGTAGTGGATGCCCCCGAGGAACGCGATCACCGTGCCGCCGAACATCACGTAGTGAAAGTGGGCGACGACGAAATAGGTGTCGTGCAGGTGGATGTTGACCGACAGCGACCCCAGGAACAACCCGGTCAGGCCTCCTATGGCGAACAGGAAGAGAAAGGACAGCACATAGAGCATCGGCGCTGCCAGGTTGATCGCTCCCTTGTACATCGTCGCCAACCAGTTGAACACCTTGACTGCGGAGGGAATCGCCACACTGAAGGTCAAGGCGGAGAAGATCATGTTGACCAATCCGGACTGGCCGGAGGTGAACATGTGGTGTCCCCAAACCAGGAAACTGAACACTGCAATCGCAATCGAGGACCACGCGATGAACTTGTAACCGAAGATGTGCTTTCCGGAGAATACGGAGACCAACTCGGAGATGATGCCCATCGCCGGAAGGATCATGATGTAGACCGCCGGGTGGGAGTAGAACCAGAAGAAGTGCTGGTAGAGCACCGGGTCACCGCCGAGAGCCGGGTCGAAGATGCCGACGCCCAGCGTCCGTTCGGCAATCAGCAGGAGCAAGGTGATCCCCAGGACCGGGGTCGCCAGAACCTGGATGATCGCCGTTGAATACAGGCTCCACAGGAAGAGAGGCATCTTGAACCAGGTCATGCCCTCCGGTCGCATCGTGTGGATCGTCACGATGAAATTGAGGCCGGTGAAGATCGATGAGAACCCGAGAATAAAGGCCCCGAGGGTCATGCTGACAACCGCGGTGCTGGTCGTGGTGCTGTAGGGCGTGTAGAAGGTCCAGCCGGTGTCGACCGCCCCGACGACAATCGATACCAGACACACAGTCGCTCCAGCGAGCCAACACCAGAAGCTCAACAAATTCAACCGCGGCAACGCGACGTCCTTCGCCCCCAGCATCAACGGCAAAACAAAGTTACCCAGAGCAGCCGGAATCCCCGGGATGATGAACAGGAAGATCATCACCGCGCCGTGCAACGTGAACATCTTGTTGTAGGTGTCGGCTGTCATGATCGTCGCGCCGGGCGCCCAGAGCTCGGTTCGAATCAGCAGTGCGAACACGCCCCCGAGTAAGAAGGAACCCAGGATGCAGACCATATACATCACCGAGATGCGCTTGTGGTCCAGCGTGAACAACCAGGACAAGGGACCCTTTCCGGTCGTCAGGTAGTTCTCTCCGGAGGCGCCCCCGGACATCGGTGTCACAACGGCTGAATGTCCTTCGGCCATGCTCATTCCTCCCCTGTCTTGCCGTCGAGCGACTTGATGTACGCAATCAAGGCCGCGATTTCATCGTCTTTCAATCGTCCCTGGTAGGTCGGCATTACCGCCTCGAATCCCGCAACCACCTTGGCGTTGGGCTCGAGCAGCGACTCACGGATGTAGTTCTCGTCAACCGTGACGGTCAACCCGTCCGTCAGGCTTTCGTCCTTGCCGAACAGCTTGAAAAAGGTCGGTCCTGTTCGGGCGCCGCCGTCGACGCTGTGACACTGTTGACAACCACGGATCTCGTAAAGCTTCCGGCCGCCCTCAACTGGTGTCATCGTCAGCAGGAAGTTCGAGGCCTTTTCCAACCACGGACCGAATTCGCCGGACGGATGGACGATGACCATCGCCGACATGTCTGAATGACCGGTCCCGCAATACTCGGCACAGAAGATGTTGTATTCGCCGGGCATGGTCGCTTCGAACCAGGCCTTGGTATAGCGGCCGGGGACGACGTCCATCTTGACTCGGAAAGCCGGAACGTAAAAGGAATGGATGACATCGACCGAGGTCATCAATAACTCAACCGGACGGTCAGCAGGGACGTGGAGATTCTGATCCACGTACCCGTTGGGATAGGTGAAACTCCAGTTCCATTTCTGCCCCGAGACCTGGATCTCATACGCGTTGGCCGGCGGCGTCGACATGTTGAGGTAGCTCTTGAACCCGAAAAAGAAGATGACGACGACCAGGGCCACCGGGATGCCCGTCCATGTCAGTTCCAAGAGGGTGTTGTGGGAGGTCGATGCAGGAGCGGTTTCCCAGCCCTCACGCCGCCGATATTTGACGACGAACACCAGCATGACCACCACGATCAGCACGAAAAAGAACACCGAGATCCCGAGGATGAAATTGAACAGCCAATCGACTTCGCCGGCTATGGTCGAACTCTGAGGCGGCATCCAGAAGGTAGCACCCCCGTCCTCGGGCGCCCGAATAAGGCGCATCATCATGTCGAATAAACCGGTCAGGATCATGTGTCAGACATCCTTTTCATGAATTTTTTCTTCAATCGGGCATCGCGACTCCACATCAGACCGATCGCAAGCGCCAGAATGGACACCGTCAAGCCACCACCGAGCCGCATGATGTTCATGGCGACCGGGGTGTATTGACGATCCGTGGAATCGTAATGGAAACAGTAGAGCAGCAATTGGTCCAGCGGTGAGCCGATCTCGCCCTGACCGGCCTCGAGCAGAGCGAACTTGAGCTTCGATGCCGGATACTCGATCCCGTAGAGGTAACGGGCGACCCGGCCGTCGGGAGTCAGCACCATCAAGGCGGCCGCATGCGCGTATTGTGCAGTCTCCTCGTCATAGGCGTAGCGAAAACCGACCGCGTCGGCGACCGCACGAATATTGGGCTCGCCTCCGGTGAGGAAGTGCCACCCTGCTCCGGCCCCCTCACGTCCCAGCTTGGCCATGTAGTTCTGTTTCTTCTCCGCCGCCAGGGCCGGGGTTTCGAGGGGGTCGATGCTGATCGTCACGATTTCGAACTGATCGGACGGCATCCAAGCCAGTTCCTTGAGGCCCTGGAGGAAACCATTGAGCTGCAGGCCGCACAACATCGGGCAGCGGTAGTAATTGAGGGTCAAAATTACCGGTCGATCGGGCTTGAAATAATCACCGAGACGGACCGTTCGACCCTGCTCGTCCTTGAACTCGAGATCGAGCGGAACCTGTGCGTCAAAGTGCTCATCGACACCAACGTCCTCAAGAGCCGGGGGCACGTCAGCGACCACCTGTGCTTCAACCGGTGCGCCGACTATCACAGTAGATGCCATCAACAGCATCCATGCCCATACCTTTCGTCTCAAGATTCAACTCCCCCTCAGGACCTCGGTTCACACCGGGAGAACATCTGCGGCACCTGGTAAATTTCAGCCCGTTCGCCCCGGATTTTGGTGGCCGAAACAATACCATCACTTGAGCAATATTAAAAACATACCCCGGCGAATTCGTGACGGTGGCGGGGGCGATGACTTTGCCAGTCCAGCCAAGACTGTGAGAGCATCAAAGGACGATAGCCGCGACGGTGACGAAAAGGTGGGGGATGCGAATCGGAAAACTGACGATCAACAGACAGGCGCTGATTCTACTCTGGGACCTCTTCATGGTCTGGATGGCCGTCGTCAACCTGTCTCTGATCCTCTTCGACATGACCTACCTCTGGCTTCGCCCCCTTTACTTCCAATACACACCAGTCGTTACCCGAATCTACGATCCCGTCCTGGGCATCGAACCTCACCCTTTGACCGAAGAACTCTCAAACGAGGCGACCCGAGCCGAGGACCTCCTCCTGCTGGACGCCACATCACCGGGCCTGGAACAACGACTGGATGATCTGGCCACTCTGACGACCCGGGTTCTCGCCGAGAACGTCTTCGACCGGTCGGGCCAGAATCGCTCGAAGATCATCATCTCCAAGGTGATCGCTGATGAAGCGGGATCCCCCACCGCTGATTTGCTCCAACCGGGAATTCTGGACGAAGTAACCCACAACTTCTGGTCGGGAGACCCCGACCTCCTGCGCCACCGGTTCATTCTCTTCAACACCTCGATCCGCCCCCTGTTAAAAGAGAACTTCTACCGGGAATACAGCCGTGCCGGCCGCTTGACCGACTATTTCTGGATCATCGACATCCCGTTCCTGGTTCTTTTCTGGGTCGAGTTCATCGTTCGATGGTCAATCGCCCTCAGAAGAAAGACCTACGCCCAATGGTTCTTCTTCCCGATCTTCAACTGGTACGACGTACTGGGCCTGATCCCGATGCAGGCCTTCCGGCCCTTCCGTCTCCTGCGCGCGGTTTCCATGTACATGCGTCTCCGCCGCAGTGAGCTGTCGTCGGTCGGCAAGGACTTCGCCAGCCGAACAGTCGAGTACATCTCCAACATCATCACCGAGGAGGTCTCCGACCGGGTGGCGGTCCGCATTATGGACGAGTACGCCGAGGAGGTCCGTGACGGGACTCATCTGCGGATTATCGAGTCGACCATGGCGC
>JAUWTC010000391.1 GCA_030609785.1 Holophagae bacterium | reverse complement strand
GCGTACTGCACGATCAACTCGTTGAAGGCGTTTTCCGAAAACACCGAGTTCAAGGATGCGACGAAGGAATTGAAGCTGTTTTCCTCGAATCCGTTGTTGGACCGGCCGGTGTTGGAGTAGGAGGAGGTCAGGTTCTCGCCATCCTGGGTCGAGTAGTTGTCCCGCAGGGTCAGGAGGTGGTTGTCCGACAGCTGCCAATCCAACTTGAGCATGATGACGTCGGCGTCGTTGGTCTGGTCAATCCCGCTGGTTTCGTACTCATAATCAAGACCGGTGAGCGCTTCCCACTCGGCGGTCCTGTCCGTGGGGAAATACCGGAAATCCGTTCTCAAAGGAGTTGTGAAGTCCTGCGAATCGTAGGACACGAAGAAGTGGACCTTGTCCTTGACGATCGGTCCGCCGAAGGCGAACCCGTATTGCTGTTGATCGAGCCCATCGGCCTTGAAACCCGAGGCATCCTCAGTGATAAAGCTGTCGTCACGATAGTAGTAGAAGACCTGACCCCGGAACTGGTTGGTTCCCGACTTGGTGATCGCGTTGAGCACACCACCTGTGGCGTTGAACTCCAGGTTGTAGGAGGACTGGATGACCTGGAACTCCTTGATGGCGGCCTGCGAGAAGGTGAAGGGCGGACGGGTCCCGCCGCGCTCTTCGCCGAAGAAGGAGCTCTGGCTGTTGGAACCGTCAATGTTGAACGAGTTCTGGATGGCCCGGGCGCCCATGTTGAGGCCACCTCGACCACCCGCCACCTCAGAACCGCCCGTTGCGGTCTGTCTTCCGGCAACGGCGCCTGGCACCAGCACTGCGAAGTCGGTGAAGTCGCGGCCCTGCAAAGGCAGATTGGCGATCGCTTGGTCGCCAACGTTCGCCGCCACGGAGGGATTGGTCGTCTCGATGACCGGCGCCTCGGCCGTCACGACGATCTCCTCGGCAATGGCGCTCTCAGCCAGGACATAGTCGATCCGAACCGATGAACCCAGGCCGACCCGGGCGCCACGCTTGATTTCGGTCCTGAATCCGTCCAGCATCGCCTTGACGTCGTAGTTACCGACAGGCAGCAGGTCCAGACGGTAAAAGCCGGCGGTATCGGTGATCGCCGTCCGGTTGAAGCCCGTATCGACGTTGGTCGCAGTGATCACCGCCCCCGGCATGGCGCCACCATCGGTATCTGTCGCAGTACCAATAATTTGTCCCGTCGAACCACTGCTCTGGGCCCAACCGGCGTTAGGCGCCAACAGCACCGCTGTAGCCACCACAAGTCCCATTACCATCACAAACTTACGCATATCTATCTCCTTCCTTCCTCACAGTGTGAGTAAAACCACATCTCCTCAAAAAAAATAGAATCGAAAAGGTCACGGAGCTAATGTACAGATTCACAAGCTCGCTTTCAACTGGAAATTCCCACTTCATTCCTCGTTGCGATTTGGTCTCTTTTCTCCACCAATCTCGGGGGCGATCACCCAGTTCACGTCAGCCTCCGGGGACCAATTTTTCAGACTCGCCAGATGATCGTCAATCATCGACGCCACCTCCTCCGATGAACGCCAGATGACCTCCGCCCCGGCCAGGTGCGGGAATCCTCCACCGCCCGCGGCACGGTAGTTATTGCAGACCCATGTGAAGTCCGCTTGAAGATCCAAGGGGCGCCCGTTTCGGCGCAGGTCCCGCACACGGTCTCCCTCGGGGCGTGTCGGGTCGATGCGATAGCTCAGGCCCTGCATCGTGTCAATGTTGTAGTGGCGAACGGCAGGATCGACGACGACGAGGCACGGACCTGAGGGGGGACATTCGACACCGTCGTAATACCGGGCCGAATACTCCAGCACATCCTTGACCTGTGCCCCGGTCAGCCTCAGGGACCGCAAGGTGTTGGGATAGACGTAGAGGGACCGCACCCAGCGGCTGGTCACCGGTCCGGGAGCGAGATCGGGCGTGCTTCCGGTCAAAAGGCTGGCCAAGGAGAGATCGGCGCCGGAGGCCTTCAACTGAACCTGGTGGATCAGATCCTGAGCAGCGCAATCCCGGAGGCGGCAACTCCGGACGCTGACCGCCCTGTCGACGACGGTCAAGGCCAAAGCCAGGGCCTCGACCACTCGGCGATGTTGCGGCTCGAATTTTTCCACGAATGCCCGGTCGACCTCGGATGCACCCAGATCGATATTGTCGCCATGCCACGAGACGATCGACGCTGGACTCTGCCCCGTTCGATTCAGCTCGAGGTCGACACGGGTCATCACCCGGCCTCTCGACGAGGGTTGGGAGATGATCGTTCCGTGCAGGAGCCGTGGCGGGAGATTCTGGTGGGCGTGACCGGTCAACAGCAGATCGATGCCAGGGACTCGCGCCAGACGATCACCGAAGTTTTCATAGCCCGTGCCGTCTGCTTCACCGGTTTCCGGATTGACCTCTATGCCTGTGTGGGCCAGGACGATCACAAGATCGCAGCGTTCCTTGTCTCGCAACAGGGGCACCCAGTGGCGCGCCGCTTCGTCCATCGGCTGAAAAGCAAGACCCTCATAATGCGCCGGTTCCTCCCATCCGGGGATGTTGGGGGTCACCAGGCCAAGAAGGCCGACCCTCAACTGACCCAGTTGCTTGACCACGAAGGGCTGGAAAGCCGGGAGACCGGTTTTGATCTCGATCGCGTTGGCCGCGAGAAAAGGAAACCCCGCTTGGGCCTCGGCCCGCCGCAAGGGGCCCAGACCGAAGTTGAATTCGTGATTGCCGACGGCCATTGCGGCGTATCCAATCCGGTTCATCGCCTCGATCGTCGGACTGGACTCGTGCCAACGAATATGGACCATCTCCTCAAGGGGCGTGCCCTGAAGCGTATCGCCCGAATCCACCAGCAAGACCGGGTGGTCGGTCGACGCTCGGATCGCGGTGACCGCCGCCGACACACGAGCCAACGAACCCGGCGCCCCACGATCCCGCGCGTCGTCGAAGGGCAGAACCTGGCCGTGCAGATCGGAGGTGTGGAGGATGGTCAACTCGAGGGTGTCGGCTGCCTCCATCGATTTCGGAAGCAACACCAAGACTGCAGCAGCACACACGAGAACGGTTACCGGAGTCAATCGTCGAAAGGTATCCATGGGCAATCCCCCAGATGCCGATCGTATCAAAGCAGCATCAGCGATCCGCTCCCCCAAATCTGCGAACGACCCTGTGGCGATCCTGATCAGGCTGTCGCCCGCCCCGGTCGCCGGCGCTGCCCGCTGTTCACCGCCCCGGTCGCCGTCGCGGCCCCGGACGCGGACGCCGCCGCGGTTCACGGCCCACTGACGCGGCCTGAACCTGCACCTGCACCTGCTCCTGCCGCTGAAATCCGCCACCAACGGATCACATCGGCTATCATCCGCCAATGTTGAT
>JAUWTC010000340.1 GCA_030609785.1 Holophagae bacterium | reverse complement strand
TAAGGTATTACCGTGAGAATGCTGTGGCAGAGGAGGATCGGCCATGCGTCAGAACGTGATCCGTGGAATGTTGGTAGCCGCTCTGGTGGTGCTTCCCTTGACCGCCGTTGCTGACACTGTTTTTCATCTTGACTCCCCTCAGGATGGAGACACCGTGTTCGGATTGGTCGAAGTTCGGGGCTGGATCCTGGATGACGGCAGCGATTGTGGTGTGCCCGCAGATTGGCAGAGTTGTGACTGGAGCGAAGCGCTGGTCAGCAGTGTGGACCTCTATGTTGACGATGTGTATATAGCCTCTGCAGACCTCGGTCAGCCTCGATGGGATGTGCTCCAGGCTTTTCCGTGGTACGCCGGGACTCCGTTTGAACGCCCGGGGTTCAGCGTGTCTTTCAGTGCGGGGAACTTCACTTCTGGTGATCACACGCTCTTCCTGCGTGTGACGTTCTCAGATACCACGGAGCAGGACTACGGTCAGGTGACCGTGACCGTCGACCCGACCCGGAACCAGGCGCCGTTTGGCGAGCTGGAAATGCCGGGCGAGAACCAACCGATGAATGGCGTTTTCCCGATGACCGGCTGGGCGCTCGATGATTCCGAGATTGCCAAGATCGAGTTGATGGTCGACGGCTTGATCGTCGGTCCGGTCAACCAGGGTATTCACCGCCCGGACATCGCGTATCGTTTTCCGTCCCACCCCGGGGCGGAGTATGCCGGTTTTATACGCATGTTCAACACCACGGATTTGACCAACGGTGCTCACACCGTGGCCATTCGCCTGACCGACAACGAAGGTTTGGTCAAGGTCATCGGGCGGCGTTTCGTCCAGACCTTTAACACCGCCTACAACCTTCCGCCGTTCGGTGGTATCGACTGGCCCCTTCCCAATCACATCATGTACGGCGACGGGTGCGATGATCCCGCCGGCGTTTCGACGCCACCCTACGAGGAGCCGGAGAATGTCGAGTGGGTTGCCGGTTGGGCTTTGGACGTCGGTTCGACAACCGATTCAGGCGGAGTTGCCTATGTTCAATTGCTGATTGACGGCAACATCGAGTACGACACCTGGGTGGATTCCTTCTATTTCGCGTGGTTGGAGCATTTTACGGAGCTCGTCAACGCCTACGGACTGCCGCGGATGGATATTCTGAACCTGTTCCCCGACGTGCCAAACTCCAAGGATGCGGGCTTTTTCTTCGCGCTGGATATCACCGATCTGCTGATCCGGCGGGGCTATCGCCAGGGTCTCCACATGATCACTATTCGGGCCGGAGACTGGGAGAACAATGTGGCGGATATCGCTCGTCTCCCTGTGATCTTCGACTGTAACGACGACCGTGACCGCCCGTCGTGGGGGGACATTGATACCCCTGTTGCGATGGAGCGGGTTGCTGGAGACATCGACATTACCGGATGGGCTATTGACTTTGAACACGTCGAGGAAGTCGAGATCTGGATCAATGGCGAGTTCATTGCGAATGCCGATGAGATTCACTTGCCCTCGCCCGATGTGGACCTGATGTATCCCTGGCTGTCGAACTCTCTCACGCTCAACGCCAGATGGCACCATGTTCTGGATTCCATCGATCTGAACATGACTGACGGTGAATATGTCCTCGTGGTCTGGACCGAAGACCATTGGGGCGGCCGCACGATGATCGGCGAACGAGTGTTCGTGGTCGACAACCTGGGCAAAAGCGCAGCTTCCAAGGCTGTCATCAACTGAGTTCTGATTTTCCTGAAAAAAGCCCCGCTTCGTCGGGGCTTTTTGTCGTTATGTTCTTCCAACCAGGCGGAGCCGCGTTGGAAGAACAATGCTAGAGTTGCCGAGCCTGGGCTGGAATGCCGGTGATGGCGCCCCAAGGGATTTCCCGATTGGGACGGCGTGAATCCGGCCGCCAGGGTTTTTCACTATGATTCGTGACGACGTTCACCCCCATACTTCACGGCGAGTCCTGGCTCGGCCGGAGCATCGGCTCTCCCGGAAAGGGATTTCGCCAAACGCTATTAAGGTGCTGTACCGGCTGCATCGTGCGGGATATCTGGCCTATCTTGTCGGCGGCGGTGTTCGTGATCTGTTGCTCGATAGGGATCCCAAGGATTTCGATATCGGGACGAACGCACGGCCGGAGGAGATTCGTCGCCTCTTCAAAAACTCTCGGATCATCGGCCGTCGGTTCCGGCTGGTCCATGTCTTTTTCCGGGGCGAGGTCGTCGAGGTGTCAACCTTCAGAGCGAGTCCGGAGCCTCCGGAAGGTCCGGACGACTGGGAAGAGGGAGAGTTGGAGGAACGGGAGGCCGATGCGCCCGACGAACCAGGTCCAAAGGCGGTTCGGGAGGACAACACCTACGGTACGCCCGAAGAAGACGCGTGGCGCCGGGATTTGACGATCAACGCACTGTTCTACGATATTTCGGATTTCTCGATTGTTGATTGGGTCGGTGGCCTCGAGGATCTTGAGCGCGGCATCATCCGGACGGTTGGGCGCCCCGAGGGGCGGTTCGAGGAAGATCCCGTTCGAATGATGCGGGCCTTGGAATACGGCGTCCGGTTGGGATTCAAATTGGAGCCGGAGACCGACGCAGCAATCCACTCCTGTCATGCCCTGATCGCCGAGGCCGTCCCCGCCCGGTTGACATATGAGTTGATGGAGGGTCTTCGATCGGGTCATGCTGCCGGAATCTGGGAGCAGTGGGACCGTTACGGTCTTCTTGGGAAGGCCTTTCCGGAATTGGAACTCGATCGCGATCGAATTCTCCCGCTGCTGAAGTGTGTGGACGCCAGGGTCTCAGGGGGGGCCAAGGTGGCCGATGCGACGACCATCGCCGCTCTGTTTTTGCCTGAATTTTCGCGGCTCCTGGCTGAGATGACCTCCGACGGTCAGCGCTTGGCCAATGCCGAGTTCCTCGACCGGCTTCGAGCAATGTTGGAGCCGGCGACAACCCATATGATGGTGTCCAACCAGTCCTTTCACCAGATGTACCACGGGCTTTTCGCCTTGACCAAAATGCGGCGGCCTCCCGAGCGAGGTCGTCAGGTCCTCAAGCTGACTCGTCACGAGAGTTTTTCCGTGGCATGGGACCTCTTTGAGATCGGTACCGAGGTCGGTTTGCTCTCGGGGGATGCCCGGGATGCGTGGAGCCGGGCGGTGGATCAGGTTTGGAAAATACCTGGCGGCGAGACGCCGGAGATCGTGGTTGATCCTGTCAAGAGAACGCGCCGTCGCCGGAGGCGCAGGCCCCGCAGGCGGGGAGCAACGCCATGACCGTCGTCGATGTCGCTTCCAGGCTCAAAGAGCTTCGCACCGAGATCAGGCGGCACGACCTCCTCTACTACGACAGGGCGGAACCGGAAATCTCGGACTTCGAATATGACCGTCTGTTCGCCGAACTCCAGGAACTCGAGGCAGCACACCCAGAGATGATGTCCGAGGATAGTCCGACTCTCCGTGTTGGCGGCCTGCCTCTCGAGGGTCTTGTGCAGGTTGAGCACGCGGTGCCGATGCTGTCGCTCGACAACACCTATTCGAAATCGGAGTTGGGCGCGTGGTACGAACGGGTCAGCCGGTCCTTGGGGCATATGCCGAAGGGCTTGGCTGCGGAGCTGAAGATCGATGGTGTGTCGATCTCGCTGGTGTACCACGAGAGGCGCCTGGTCCGTGCGGTGACCCGAGGCGACGGCAGGTTCGGGGACGATGTTACGGCCAATGCTCGCACCATCAGGTCGGTGCCTCTGGTCCTTGATCAGGGACCCGCCCGTATGGAGATACGAGGCGAGGTTTTTATGCCCCGGTCAGTCTTTGCCCGGTTGAATCGGGAGCGGCGGGCCCGGGGTGAAGCGGATTTTGCAAACCCCCGGAACGCGACGGCGGGCTCGATACGATTATTGGACCCCCGAGAAGCGGCCAAGCGCCGCCTGGCCGTGTGGTGCTACCAACTGGTTCAGGCCGAGGGACATGAGGGCGCCAGCCACGTGGAAGATCTCCAGCACCTCGAGAGCTGGGGATTCCCGGTCAGCCCGGGCTTTTCCCGTTGTGAGGATC
>JAUWTC010000145.1 GCA_030609785.1 Holophagae bacterium | reverse complement strand
GCTTCACACCGTCCGATGTGTTTTCGAGACTTCCAAAGGTGTAGAGCTGTTTCAGGACCAGGGACGGGATTTTCATGGCGCCTCCATCGGTCAGCAGTATTCAGTCGCCAAGTATAACCGGGAAGGACGTCATCTGTTTCGGACGAATGCCCTCCAACGTGGACAGTGGTTTCATCAAAAAGGAACCCGAGGGAATTCAGGAACGGGCTCGGGAACGGGCTCGGGAACGGGCTTACCCTTCCTCCGCTTCATTCCAATTCCTGCTCCGGAACGGCAGGCACGCATCTTGCGTTCTATTTCGGAGACGGAGGATCCAATGCTCAACACCAAACGAATCTACATCGTACTTATCATCGGCTTTCTCATCAGCTTCACTCCTGTTGCCGAGGCTCAGAGCTCCTGGCGCCCTGGCGACACCGGGTCGGTCCGATTCCGACTCGGCCTCTTCGAGCCTCAGGCCGACTCCAGCTACTGGTCCGAAAAATTCGACGTCTGGACCGGAAGTGCCGAAGATTTTCAGGACGTGATTTGGGGCGTGGACGGCCTGTGGATGGCTGCGCCGACCTGGGGCGTGCAGTTCGGTTCCTCCTGGTACCAGGGCGCTACAACCCAGTCCTACCGGGATTGGGTAGATGACTCGGGCCGGGAGATTGCACACAGAACGGAGTTGACAACCTGGGACCTGACTGCCGCCTGGCTCTTCAAACCATTCAGGGGTTCGGCGGTTCGCCCCTACTTCGGGGTCGGTGGCGGTCTCTTGTCATGGCGGCTGCTGGAGTACGGAGATTTCATCGATTTCAGTCCGCAGGGTGATGGCGCGGTGGTGTATGCCTCCTATCGGGATGACGGCACAACTTTCATGGCCTTCGGCATCGCGGGGATTGAATTTCTGAGCGGCAACGGCTGGTCTTTCTTTGTCGAAGGGCGATGGCGCGAAGCCGAAACCTCTCTCGGGGGGGGATTCGGCAGCCTCAATCAGCGCCTCGGTCTTTCGGGTCCGGAATTCAGTGCCGGCATCTCCTGGAACTTCTGAGGGCCGCGCACAAATTTAGGAAGAAATTTCTGCATTTGCGATATACTGAATTCGTGCCAAGAACAATGGAGGACGCGAATGATTTCGACCCGCAAACAGGTTGGAAGGACTGAAATGACTTTTGACGAACTCCGGTCACAGCACCAAGGCCACGAGACACGTCTGGAAGAACTGCGGTTGAAGGGGTTTCTGACCCCCGAAGAAGAATTCGAACAAAAGCAGTTAAAGAAGAAGAAACTCCGGCTCAAGGATCAGATGGAACACATCCGCAGAGTGGCGTCCTGATCCCAAAGACTCGGTTGCGAAAAAAACTAAGACTGGGGAACCCATGCCTCGCTTCGCTATTTTGGATCCCGTGACCCTGATGGGTCAGGAAATTGCCTCAGAAATTCAAAAACGTTTTCCCGAGGCCGATCTGAGCCTCTTTCACACCTCAGACGACGAGGAACACCAGATCTCCGAAATCGGCGGCCAGGCGGCCCTGGTACCTCCTTTGAACGAAGGGGAGTTCCTGTCGGAGTATGACGTCGTCCTTTTGGCGGCCGATCGGATCAGCCCTCGCCTCAAGGTACTCGAACAGGCGCTCGAGGACGACGCCACGTTTGTTTTCATTGACGCCTCGTCCCTCGGCCACTACCGCCACATCACATCACCCGCCCTGAATGCCGACGCCGTGACTTCCGGGGCGCGCCTTCGCCCGGCTCACCCGTCGATCGTCGTGGCGGACGAGGTTGTCCGGGCCCTCGCCGCCTTCGAGCCGACCGCACTGACGATTGCCGCCATCGAGCCCGTGTCGATCTACGGCCAGGAGGCGGTCACGACTCTGGCGCATCAAGCTGCCCAGCGTCTGCAAGGTGACGATGTTTCCGAGAAAATCGACAAGCGCGTCGCTGCGTTCAACATGACGGCTGTTTCCGGTGTTGATCTGGTGAACGAGGCCTCTCTCCTCTTCCCTGATCTGGAAGTTGCCGCCACCCGGACGCTCGCGGGCTGCTTTCACGGCCACCTGGCCATTCTGAGTCTGACTTTTGCCTCGACCTTGCCCATCAAAGCCGCCATCCGCGCGCTGAAACATGCCCCTGGTCTCTCAATTAAGAATTCGCCACTGAACATCGATGGTGTGAGCGATAGGGACGGCATCTGGTTGACACAGCTCGAAGCCTCGCCGGGAGGGCACATGTTGACCCTTCAGGCTATTGTCGACGGCCTGCATATTGGCGGTGCGGTGACAGTGGCCGCGATGCTTGAGGGGTTTGGTAAGGGCTGAGGATTTAGGGATGAGGGATTAGGGATGAGGGTTTCAAGAACGATCAACCGATTCCAAACAAGGCAGTCTGTGTTTCATTGTTATTCGTCGGAACCTCAAAGTGAGTACGCCCCTATCCCCTAATCCCAAAACCCTAATCCCTTGTCAGTGTTTCCCCTGAGTATTAAGCACCCCAAACCAATCTCCGCTATCATGACCACCGGCCGGAGGTCCTGCCCGGCCCGAACAAGGAGAAACTCATGACAAGCCCCCTGACCAATCTCGAACCCCGTGGCCTGTGGGCCCATTTTGACGGTATTCGAAAGACTCCGCGCCCCTCGAAGCACGAGGAAAAGATCATCGAACATATGAAAAAATGGGGCACGGACGGCGGCCACGAGGTCCATCAGGACGCCGCCGGAACGCTCTGTATCCACGTCGCGGCGACGCCCGGGCATGAGCAGGCGCCGACGATCGTCCTTCAGAACCACATGGACATGGTCTGTGAGAAAAACTCCGACATTGAACACGACTTCATGACCGAGGGCATCAAGGTCGCTGTCGATGGTGACTGGGTCCATGCGATCGGCACCACCCTCGGTGCGGACAACGGCGTCGGACTGGCCGCGGCCATGGCCGTTGTCGACGATCCCGAGGCCGTCCACGGTCCCCTCGAGCTCCTTTGCACTGTCGATGAAGAAACCGGCTTGACCGGCGCCAAGCAGTTGGACCCCTCGATCGTCTCCGGCCGCGTCATGCTCAACCTGGACACCGAGGAAGACGGCGCCGTCTACATAGGCTGTGCCGGAGGCGCCGACAGCAACGCACATTTGCCTCTCGTAAGGCGGCGTGGTCTATTGGGCTCCGTTCCTGTGCGATTGGCCGTTCGCGGCCTCAGGGGCGGTCATTCCGGCCTGAACATCATCGAAAACCGTGGCAACGCCATAAGGTTTGCCGTCGAGACCATTCTGGCCGCAATGCAACAGGATTCGGATATCGACGTCGTAGACTTCGACGCCGGAACCAAGCACAACGCCATTCCTCGGGAGTGTTTCGTCACGCTTCGGATCCTCAAGGACCGGATCGACCAATTCAAGACCGTGATGGCCGATTGCGAGAAGGGCTTCAAAGAGGAATTCGGCTCGGCGGAACCTGCGATCGAGCTCAGCCTTGACGAACTCGATGACACCGACGACAACCAGAAGGTATTGGAAACAAGTGTCCGCGACACCTTCCTGCGCCTGATCGATAGCCTGCCCCACGGGGTGCTGGCGATGTCTCGCGACGTACCGGGCCTGGTGGAGACCTCGTCGAATCTGGCGGTCGTTCGGACCTCCGATGACTCGGCGCACTTCGTCTGCTCCCATCGGTCTTCGGTCATGCCGGCCCTTTTTGCCGTACGACGGAGGGTCGGTTCGATCTTCCGGCAGACGGGCGCAACCGTTGTCATAAGGGACTCCTACCCGGGTTGGAAGCCCAATCCCAACTCCCCCATCGTGCAGACGACGGTCAAGGTCTTCGAAAAACTCTTCGGAGAGACCCCCGACCTCAAGGCAATCCACGCCGGCCTCGAGTGCGGTCTGCTGATCGAAAAAGTGCCCGACATGGATTGTGTTTCAATCGGGCCCCAGATTGAAAACGCCCATTCGCCCGAGGAGAAGGTGCAGATCTCGTCTGTGCAGAGGTTTTACACACACCTCAAGGGTGTGCTGGCGGAGTTGGCCTAGAACTCGAAGAGATTCAATAATTCGATGGAGGGGCGGGTTTCAAACCCGCCCTTTTTTTTGGACAAAACAGGTTGTCGAACCTACATTTCATGTGAACACACAACGCGGTTGAGGTTACTGGGTTGACTGGCCCCAGTGCCGGGAGGATTGCATGAGCAATCGAATCGGAATGACGGTTTTGGCTCTCAGTATCATCATGGTCCCTGTTTTCGGCGCGGCTGAACACGCAGAGGCGGTTTCACCAGGCGCGGTAGACAGGATTGCCGAGATCGAAGGCCGGTGTCCGACCTTTATCTGGGGCGGCGTGACGGGTGCAATGGCTTCCGAGGTTGTCGTCTATCGCATCCCGGAGGCATCCCAACCCCCCGACACGATCGACATCGACCTCACCAGCTGCGAGGAGGTGTTGTACGCCCGCGTGCCCGGTGGCGCCACCGCCTGGCAACCGGATTTGGCTCAAGGCCTGGATCCGGGTGAAAGCTATGTATGGTTCGTTCGTGCGGTGCTGCAAGAAGTACAGGGTGAGGTGCTGGAGTCCGGCGAGTGGTCCTCCGGCCGGTTTTTTAGGACCTCCCCCATGCCATCGGGAAGAGAAGTCGAGGAGGCGCTGAGCGTGCTGAGGCAGTACATGAGCCAAGGCAGTTCCGGAACCGTCACAATCGATCAGCAGGCGGCCGAAATTCAGGCGGGCAGCACAAATAGACCTGCATCCAGCGGGCGCTCGGCCCTTCCGCCACAGGGTCAGAAGTCCGTGACTTCCGCGACGGCGGCGATCAAGGGCACAGAGGCGGATACGTCGGGAGAAACCTACGGCGTGGTCGGGATCAGTAACTCCCCCGATGGAGCGGGCGTGGGAGCGGCCAATACGGCCGGCGGGCCCGACCTGGTCTTGGACGGCAGCGAGGACTTCCTGCCGGACACGGAGTTCAGCGAGTCTGGGATCAATCGTCCTTGGGGCACACCACAGACTTTTAACATTGAGAACTCGGCGGGTGGCGGAATGACGCTGCAGGTGGGCGGAATAGAGGTCATAACCACCGCCACCGACCAGGACACCCTCTATTTCGAAGGCTTCGGTCTGGCTCTTGCCGGCACCACCTTCAGCGTGGTCCCAACGGCTATTCAGACCCGGGTGTCGGGTACCTGCCCCGCGGGTGAATCGATCCGGGTGGTGAACCAGGATGGCACGGTGGCCTGCGAGGTGGACGATGACACGACGTACAGCCCTGGCCCGGGGTTGATCATCGATGGCGACCAGATTCGGATCGACCCCGCTGCCTTTTCGACGCGGATTTCCATCCTGGATAGCGAAGGAGACATCGGCGCCCACGCCTCAATCGCCATCGGCGCCGATGGCCTGGGGCTGATCAGTTACTTCGACAACACCAACGACAACCTCAAGGTGGCCCACCTGGGGATCGGCATACCATGAGTTTTCCTGAATTCTCCGGTTCGAGGTTGGTCATCACCTCGCTCGTCCTGACCCTGGCGGCTCTGGCCCCACCCCTGCACGCTCAGACCTGCTCGGTGCCGGGCACGCACGCCACAATCCAGGAGGCGATCGACGACCCGGCCTGCGTGCTGATCACGCTCTCGGCCCAGACCTACGCCGAGTCAATCGTCATCGCCCGGTCCTTGGACCTGGCCGGACCGGCAGCAGGCGGGGCCATCGTCCAGGGGCTGGTGCTGATGGTCGGCTCGGGCACTGAGGTCGGGTTGCAGGACCTCAGAGTCGAAAACGGCTGTGTACCCAACGCCCTGAAAACCACCTCCGGCGCCACAATGACCGGCACCAACCTGGAGGTAGAATGCTCGGCAGCTTTCCCCTGTCCTCAGACCGCCGACTCCATCTTCGCCGACGGTTTCGAGTCGGGGGACACTTCGGCCTGGTAGGTCCACCACAAGGTACGAAAGAAAAGGCAATTGATCCACGAAGGACACGAAGAAAACGAAGGGAAAATCCCTGGGAGGCCAGGACTCAAGACGGGAGCGCGGGGCTCCTGCCCCGCATTGTGACGACCATAAGGCGGGTCCTTCAGCGCCCGCACCTCGCCATGAAGATCATCCCAACGCTTTTCTCAGCTCCTCGGGATCTCGAGTCGGCATAATATGCTGATGGTCCTCGATGCTCAGGGTCAGGACGACCTCGTCATCGGCGTAAAGCCTTCGCCATCCGGTCGCGGCGCGCAGTTCGTGGCCGGCAACCAGGTCTTTTTTGATACGGCGGGTCAAGGGTCCAGCCCCGATCGTGATCCACCGCCGCCCTATCTGGGTCTCGAAGCGGCGGCAACGGACGACGGCGGCCAAGAGGATACACCCGGCGGCGGCACAGACGGCGCCAAGGGCCTCGATGGGCGTTCCCGCTGCGAGTACCATAAGCGTGATGCCCCCAATGGCGAGAACCAAACCAGCGATCCATCCAACCAGCCGAACGAACCCCTTGAGAGGCACACCTTCGAAGTGATCGGGGACCTCAACGTCGTCATCGGCCATGGCTCGTCTCAGGTAAATCGGCATCGAGTTGAGCGTAACTCGATCCGTACGAAATTGACACTGTTGGGCTCTGAACAGGGGGTTAGGATTTAGGGGATAGGGGTTTGGGAACGCCAGGACACGCAGCGCGGCCCCTTGGCCGTAACCAAATCGGGAATGACAGATGCACCGTAAACCGGAACGGAACGTCCAACGCTCAACGTCCAACGCTCAACATCGAAGTTC
>JAUWTC010000236.1 GCA_030609785.1 Holophagae bacterium | reverse complement strand
GCGACCGGTGTGATGGTCAAGATGGAGTTCTACGACGATACGATGACCTTGAGGGGTGACACGGAATTGATTGATCTGAACTGAGTTACCCATCAACAAAACAACAGGGCCGGGGTTTTCCCGGCCCTGTTTTTGATTGGGATTCCTTGATACTCGAATAGCCCTACTCCGCCACCAGCAATTTCTCCATCTCGGCCAGGATCCCTCGGTAGGTATCCATGACGGTGCTGATGACCTTGGGGTCATTCATGTCGACTCCGGCTCTGGCCAGAGCCTCCATCGGGTAAACGCTGCCGCCAAGTTTGAGTGTGGCCAAATAGTCCTCGACAACGGTCTCGTCGCCCGAGCGGAAGCGTTCGGCGATTGCCTCACCGGCAGCAAAGGAAGTGGCGTAGACCCAGACGTAGAATGTTCGGTAGAAGTGGGGAATGCGGGCCCACCCGGAGCGATAGACATCGTCCAGCGTTGCGTCCTTGCCGTAGTACTCAAGCCACAAATCACCCCAGATCGTGTCCAGGGCGTCCTTGGTCAACGGTTCGCCCGCTTCGGCTGCTCTGTGGGCAGTGGCTTCGAACTCGTGGAAGAAGATCTGACGCAGGAAGGTGCCGGTGATGTTGTTCATCCTCAAGTTGAGAAGGGCCAATCGTTCGGTCGGGTCCTGGGTTTGGTCGAGCAACCAGTTAAAGAAGAGGCTCTCGGAGGCGACCGATGCAACCTCCGCAACGAACAGGCTGTAGTCGGCGTCATGGAAGGGCTTGCTCTCATTGGCCAGGTAGGTGTGAATCGAGTGGCCCATTTCGTGGACCAGGGTGAACACGTCCTCCAGGGTTCCCCCCCAATTGAGGAAGAGGTAGGGATGGGAGTTGTAGGAGCCCCAGGAGTAGGCCCCGCCCTGCTTGCCGGTGTTGGGGTAGACGTCGATCCAACGGTTGTCGAGGGCCCGTTGCGCAACAGCGGCGTATTCTTCGCCCATGGTCTCTTTCCAAAAGCGGGTCGCCAGGTCCCAGCCTTCGACGAAGGTGTAGCGTTTTTCGGCCTCAGGCACCATGCCGACGTAGAGATCGTAGATGTGGAAATCGTTCAGTTCGAGGACCTTCTTGCGCAGTGCAACGTAGTCGTGGATCGCATCGACGTTGTCGTGGACTGCGCCGACCAGGGTGTCGACGACGGATCGAGGCACGTTGGTCTGGGTCAAGGCCATGTCCAGGGTCGAGTCATAGCCGCGGGTACGAGCCAGCCAGACATCCTTGTTGACGGAGGCCGCGTAGGTGCCTGCCAGGGCATGACCGAATTGGTCGTAGGTGCCGAAGAGTGCGAGAGCCGCATCCTTGCGTATGCGACGATCCTGGTTGCCCATGAATGAATAGTAGAGAGCTGGGATGACCTTGGATTTCTCTCCGTCTTCGCCATCAATCTCGGGCCACTGGATGTCGGCGCTGACCATGCCCTGATAAATCTGAACCGGGGCGCCCCGGAGCAGGGCGGAACCGGCCAACACCCCTTCAACTTCCGTCGAGCGTGTGTGGGCCTTGAGCCGTGTCATGTTTTCGATGACGTGGGAATAGGTTTTCAATCGGGGTGATGCCATGAATTCCACCAACTGATCGGCGGGAATCTGGGCGACCTCTGGTGCAATAAAGGAAGAGGCCTGACCAATACGTGCCATCAGGGCGCGGGCTCGGCTTTGGTACTGGTTGGCGTCGGCGTCGCGGGTATCGGTCGTCTGCCATTGGGCGGCATAGACAAAGAGATCCGAGGCAGCCCGAGAAATATTGAAATTCAGGTCGAGGGCGTCGGCGAGGGTCTCGGCCCCTTGTCCCAGGGTGCCTTTGAAAGCCTCGAGGGTCCCGATCGGACCTTCGATGGCCTCGGCGGCCTTGTCCCAGGCATCTGTCGAGGGGAAGATGTCCTTCAGATTCCAGCGGTAGTCTTCAGGGATTGCCTCTCGAGTCTCGTACAGCAGTTGTTCTTCGACTGCGTCTCCGGCCACGGCCGGGAGTACGGCCATGGATACGAGAAATGCGGTACAGCAGGCGATAGAGATCTTCGATGTCATGTTCTTCCCCTTTTTGCCGAACTCAGTCGGCACCTCTTTGGCGCAACAGGGTACACGCAACAGGCCGGAAACTGGAAACTCGATTCCACCGTCCAACGATGTCGTCCGAAACTCCACCGGGTTCCGGTACAATGATGATGCGAAACGTAACAAGGGGGACACTGTGTCGTTGAGGATCGGGTCGATCGTTTCATGGACCGTTGGCGTTATGTGTGTTCCCCGCCAGAGCTGGGCCGGGGTGCCTGACGCACTCAGCGGTCAGTCGCCGGCTTGGGCCATCGCTGCTCTGGCGGTGGCGGCGGCGGTTATTACCGGATGGAGGTATCACTGCCTTCATCAGCGGCTCGAGCACGGCATGGCCGAGATGGAGGGGGCCCTGGCCGAGCTGAGGGATCGGATCGTCGACCAGACTGAGGCCCTCGAACATGCCGGGGAGCAGTTGGAGGCTCAGCGGCATACGATCGAAGAACTCAGATTGACCGACGGGGTGACCGGGCTCTGGACGCGACAGCATGTCTTCCGCGTCCTTGCTACGCATGGAGCTCGAGCGCTCAGGACCTGGGTGGCCTGGAACAAGGGTGTGACCAAGAACAGACCGGAGAACGCCGACCTCTTGATCTTCATCGTCGGTCTGGACAAACTCGAGGAGGCGACGATAGCTCTGGGCTCCGAGGTTATCGACGGCGTTCTCTGTGAGTTTGCCGATGTCCTTCGTGCCTCCTCGCGTACGACCGATGTGCTGGCGCGATGGGGCGAAAATGAGTTCATGGTCGTTCGTTCCGGGGCCGACCGTGGCTTGGAGAAAGAACTGGCCGAGCGGCTTCGGAAGAGCGTGGCATCGCACGTCTTCCGGCCGAGTGACGAGTTGGAACTCTCGACGACCTGCTCGATCGGTTTTGCAGGCCACCCGCTGTTGACTCACGCTCCCGAAGCCCTGAGTTGGGAAGATGTGGTGGCGCTGGCTCAGGCGGCCCTGGATGCCGCACGACGCACCGGGCGGAATTCCTGGGTCGGATTGGTGGGCGATGCGTCCACCCCGAGCGAGGGACTTCCGGAATTGCTCGCAGACGGACCGGCGGGGTTGATCGCCAAGGAGCGCCTGCGTGTTGTCACGTCGCTCGACGATGGGACCACCGTGCAGTGGGGGTCCCCTAAACCCTAATCCCTGATCCCTGTTCCCTAATCCCTCGTGTTACCATCTCCCGATGGCGGGCCATCGCGGAGTACTGTTCATCGTTTCCTCTCCTTCGGGAGGGGGAAAGACGACGGTGATCAAGGCGGCGATCGCCGAGTTGGTGGACAGCGGTATCAAGAGCCATTTCTCCGTTTCCCACACCACCCGTTCGGCCAGGCCGGCCGAGAATGATGGCGTGGACTACCACTTCGTCTCTCGGGGAGCTTTCGATACGATGGTCGCAGCGGGCGAGTTTCTCGAGTGGGCCGAGTATGCGGGAAACCTCTACGGTACCGCCCGAGCCGAGGTCGAGGGGCGCCTCTCGATGGGGACCGACGTTTTTCTCGACATCGAGGTCCAGGGCGCCAACCAGGTCAAGACCTTGGTGCCGGAGGTGGTTAAGGTCTTTATCTATCCACCTTCGTACGATGTGCTCAAGAACCGCCTGGCGCATCGAGGCCAGGATGCTCCGGAGGCAATCCAACGGCGCCTTCGATGGGCTTTGAGGGAGTTCGGAGTCGCGGGAGAATTTGATTATGCTATTATCAACGACCGTTTGGATGATGCCGTCAAGGCCTTAACCGGTATCTGTTTGGCGGAACATCACAGGTCAATGCGTATGAAGCCCCGGTTGGACGCCATCCGGGAAGGTTTCCAACAACATCTTGAAGAGGATTTTTCCCAATGATGCAGTTGCCAGAGAATTTCGACTCTATCTTCCGTTACATCGAGGTTGTGTCCCAGCGTGCCGAACAGATCATCAGGGGAGCGCGGCCCAGGACCGAGGCACGAGCGGCCAAGCCGACTCTGCAGGCCCGCGATGACGTCGATGGGGGAACCGTCGAGTGGCGGATACTGACTCAAGAAGAGTTGGACGCTCAGCGTCAGGCGATGGTCGAGCAGTTCCGAGCCGAGATGGAGAGCGTTGAAGAGGAGGCGGCCGAGGGCAAGGCTACTCTCGATGTCCTTCCGACCTCGGGGGGCGAGGCTCCGGCTCTCGATCCCGGTGTTCTCGGTGCGCCCGAAGAGATCGATGACGAGTTGAAGAAACTGCAGCAACTCCTGGGCATGGCCGGCGCTACGATTCCGGACATCATGAAAGTGGAGTCGGTCGGGGAGGCTTCTGCCGAAACTACTGTCGAGGCGGAATCGACGGTCGAGTCTGACGCATCCAGCGCAGATGACGCCACTGACGCCTCTGAAGCCACTGACGACGAGGTGGATGAGAAGGACTGACCTCCTTCGCTATCGCCGGGACCTCGGGTGGACCGACTGCCCTGACCTCCCGGACGGCCTCGATATTTCCCCTGGGGCCGGATCCGTACCCGACACACTGGACGGGCTGGCTGCCTTTCTCAAGGATTGCACCCGGTGCCCTTTGGCCGAGCGGCGGAAGAACGTCGTGTTCGGCGAGGGTTCGCCGACCGCGCGCCTGCTCTTTGTCGGTGAGGGCCCGGGAGCCGAAGAGGACCGAAGCGGTCGGCCCTTTGTCGGTCAGGCAGGGCGGTTGCTGGACGGAATGATCTCAGCCCTTGGTTTCGATCGGCGCCAGGTCTACATAGCAAACGTGGTCAAATGTCGGCCGCCGAGAAACCGGGATCCTCAGTCTGAGGAAATGGCCGTCTGTTCATCGTTCCTTGATCGTCAGATCGATTTGATTCGCCCCGAGGTCATTGTTGCCCTGGGACGGATTGCCGCCCGCCACCTGACGGGATCGGACAGGTCGATGGGATCGCTCCGAGGGCGATGGGGCCAATTCCGGGGCATCGCCTTGATGCCGACCTACCACCCGGCCTATCTCCTTCGCAGTCCCTTGGAAAAGCGAAAAGTCTGGGACGACCTCAAGATGGTGGCGGAGAAGCTCACGCAGAGCTAAAGGAACAGCGGCGGGAGAGCCGCACTGGAAAGGCGCCTCGCTGGAATATCAGAAATCAAAGCGGCAGCCGGGTGGC
>JAUWTC010000045.1 GCA_030609785.1 Holophagae bacterium | reverse complement strand
GGATCGGAGAGCACCATTTCCACCAGGGTGTGAGTCGCCGATATTGAATTTTCCGATCGTGACTCCTGGAGCTGGTCGACCAATTCGAGTTGTCGGTCAGGCTGGAGGAACCAAGTCCGAAGGTGATCCTGGAGCAGGGTCTTGGCGGCACCCATGGCCGTTGCTTCGGAGATTGCGTTGGCTGTGGCCAAGGCTACAGCTTCAGCTACCAGGTCTGTCTCACCCAGCGGTTCGCAGTTCAAGGCCCGCCCGAGCAGTGAGGTGTCGATGCCGGTGACGCTGACAACTCGACCATCGCTCAGCGCCATTTCAAAGGCCACATCCGATGCACTCAAGCGTGCACTGCCGGGTTTGCGCTCTGCGACCCACCGCCCCAAGCGCCACATCACCTGCGGATCGTTCATGATGAAACCATAAACGATCGGTGCCGGGGGTGTCCAGGAGCCTGTAGGGCATAGGCCGCCGGCATGGTCGAAATATTTGAGGGTCAAGGCCTCTGCCCCACAGCCTCCTAGTGGTGCGCTGCGCGCGCCGTGAGAAGGGTGTTTGGGATGAAGTTATTTAAAATCATGCTCTTGCAAAAAGGAAGCAGTCCTTCTCTCGGAAAAATCAACACAAACCAATTGCGCGACGCGCAAAAACTAGGAACGTGGGCCGGATTGGCCCCTTTTGAAGCCCTCAATCTAATCGTGTTCCCTGAGGGGCCAATACGGAACGCGTTCCTAGGGTTCGACCTCTTCCAGAAGGTCGAGAAAATCATCGTAGGGCAGGGCCTGCCAGCTCTCGGCGGAGACTGCGCCCGCGGCCCTGGTGATCAACGATACCTTGTGGGCGGCCTCAATGGTCGGCGCATCGTAGATATCCATGAAATCGTAGGGCCCGAGGATGGCGTAGTGGGCTTCCCAGGTGATTTCCGGACAGGCGTTCTTGACCTTGGTCAGCCACGCTCGACCCATGGCCCTTCGCACCTCGGCATCGAGCACTGATTCCGGCGACAATCTGGTCATCAAGACGAACTTCGGCATGGTTCACCTCCTGGTCTTTTGTTAACAATGTAATGCCTAGCGGGAAATTTGCACGGAACTCCATCTGCGAGAGGGAAAATTGACATCGGGAACGGGCCCGGGAACGGGCTCGGGCTGGGGTTTGCAAAGCCGGCCTCTGCACTTCAGGCCCCGCGCGGCATACAATGGCCTGGTGAAGATCATCACGACACACATGTCTGCGGATTTCGACGCATTTGCCTCCGCGGTGTGTGCTGTTCGCCTCTACCCGGATCACCGTGTGCTCTTCCCCGGCTCAATGGAGCTGGCCGTTCGGTCATTTCGGGCGGAGACAGCATTGCCGTTTCCCGAGGTCAAGCTCAAAGAGGCGCGGCGTCATCGGTTGGAGCACGCGGTTGTTTTGGACACCCCCGATCCCGCCCGCCTCGGAGAGGCGTGGGACCTGATCCAGAAATCTGGATGTCCGATCACCCGAATTGACCACCACGGCAAGAACGGCAACGGGCTTGCGGCCGACGAGGTGGTCTTTCGCCGCGTTGGTTCGACGTGCACATTGATCGTTGATCTGTTTCGCAGCCAAAAGATCGATCCTACGCCGGAAGAGGCATCACTGCTTTTGATGGGCGTGTACGAAGACACGGGGTCACTGTCCTATCGGGACACGACGCCTGAGGATATGCGTGCCGCTGCGTGGCTCGTAGAAAACGGCGCGTCCCTGGAGTGGGTGCGGCGATGGGTGGCCAAGAGTTTAGAACCTGAGCAGTTGGCTCTGCTGAACGCCATCGTCGAGGGTACCGAGGAGCGCCGCATCGGAGGGGTTCCGGTTGCCGTCGCTACAGTCGAGGTGGAGCGCTATCACGAAGAGGCCGCCGCCGTTGTCCACCGGTGGATGGAGACTTTCCACCTGCCGGTTGGGGTGGTGTTGATGGTCCGGGCGCCCTTCGTACAGATGATCCTGCGGTCGCGGTTGGCGGGGTTGGACGTTGGGAAGATCGCCCGCACTTTTGGGGGCGGTGGCCACGCCACGGCGGCCTCGGCTCGGGTCTCCGACCGGATGGTCGTTGAAATCCGGGAGGACGTGTGGCTCAGGATGGAAGAGCGGATGCCACCGGCCGAAACTGCCGGCGACGCTGCCGGGCGCCACATCTTTACCGTCGATGACGACGTGACCGTCGGTGCGGCCAAACAAAAACTCAACGAACGCAGGGTCAACGCCCTCCCGGTGGCTCAAGTGTCGACCGGCGAGTTGGTCGGCGTCGTCACCCGGCAGCTGTTGGACAGGGCTTCGGCCTTGGGGCTGGACCATCGACCGGTCAGTACCGTCATGCAGCCCGGTGTGCCGAAGGTGGACGCCGGAACGCCGCTGGAGGCTCTGGGTGACCTGTTTCTGGAGGGGTCGCATCGTTTCGTCGTCGTCACCGAGGGCGAAAGGGCCGTCGGACTCATGACCCGGATGGAGCTGTTTCGCAGGCTCTTCGAAAAGAGCCCGGCCGTCGGTGCCGGCCTGGACCATCGAATGGCTGCATTGCGGCCGGTGACTCAGACGGTCACCCGAATGCTGCGGGAGATTGCGCCGCAGTGGGTCGGTCGGCTTCTGGAAAGCGTCCACGAGGTCGCCGACGCCCTGGCGTCACCGACCTACCTGGTTGGAGGTGTCGTCAGGGACCTTCTCCTTGAGCGGGCCAACGAGGACGTTGACCTGGTGGTCGAAGGGGACGGCATCGAGGTAGCCAAGGCCTTGGCGGAGAAACTGGAGGCGCGCTGCCATCCTCACCAGCCCTTCATGACCGCAGTTGTGACGCTGCGGGACGGCCATACGGTAGACGTCGCCTCGGCGCGGACAGAGTTCTACCGAACTCCGGCGGCCCTTCCGGAGGTGGAGACCTCGCTGATCCGGCAGGACCTTTACCGTCGGGATTTCACGATCAACGCACTGGCCATCTCCCTGGAAGGTGAGCGATTCGGCCGGTTGATTGATTTCTTTGGAGGCCGCCGGGACCTCAGTCACCGTGAGATCCGAGTACTGCACTCGCTGTCCTTCATCGATGACCCTACTCGTGCGATTCGGGCCGTCAGATATGCCCGACGGCTGGATTTCGAGGTGGCCCGGGATACGGAGCATTTGATTCGGACCGCCGTTTCGGAAGGGGTCTTCGAGCGCCTGTCGGGCCAGCGGCTCCGTCGGGAGTTGGAGCAACTTCTGGCCGAACCGCATCCGACGCCGTCGCTGGCGTTGCTGGCCGACCTGGGGCTGTTGGGGGCCGTTTGCCCGGATCTGGTGTGGGATGACCGGTGCTACGACTTCCTTCTAGAGGTTGAGGGCCAACTCAGCTGGTATCTGCTGGAGCGACTGGGCGACGCGCCTCCGCCGCTTTTTCTCTTCCTCGGTGGCTTGGCGGTTACCGCCGGTGTCGATGTGCCGGCACGATTGGCCGGGCGACTCAGACTGGCCGGAAACGCGGGGCGTCGAATGGTCGGTCTACCGCGAGCGATCGAGGAGCTTCGGGCCGTCACCGACCTGGGGACGAAGCTCAGCACACGGGTGTCGGCCGTCGAGAGAGTCGAAGGCGAAGCACTGCTGTTGGCGATGGCCGGGTTGGAGATGGATGGACGCCGTCGCCTTGCCGAGGCCGCGGAGGCCGCCGTTCGACAGCCGGCAACCGTCACCGGTCGGCATCTTCTCGATGCCGGCATTCAGGAGTGCCGCCACATCGGGCCGGCAATCGGAGCTGCCAGGGCCGCGGTTCTCGATGGGGTCGTCGATGAGGCGGCCGCACTCGACTTTGCCATCAAGGCCGTCCGAGATCTGATGGAGGCTGAGTGAGAACGCGGCTGTTGCTCGTGGTTGTGATGACCCTCGCGGCCGCCCCGGTGGCCGTCGGTCAGGAAGTGCCGAACGTCATTATCGAACGCCATTGGTTCCATCGTGACCGAGCCGTTCGAGTCACGCTCTTCGACAACAAGATGGCGGTGACGACGGTCCGGGAGAAGGGAGACCAGGTCTTCTTGAGGCAGTTGACGCTCGGTGATGGTGAATACGAGATCTACCTCAAGGCCATGTCCGAGGTCGCGGCCGTTGCCGGAACCGCGGACCGGGACCCGTTGAGAGCGATCGACTCCGGCGCCAGGGTTGCTCTCAACCTCCCGGATTTTGCCCCCTCCTCCTTCTCCTATTCGCCGGTGCAGGTGCTCGATCTTCCGACGGCGCGACTGGTCGCCGTCCTGGACGATCTGCAAAAGCGGGTCACCGAGGCCAGTCCCTCCCAGGAAGCCCTTCGTCTGTGGCAACCGGTCGTTGACGACCTGGTGGAGCTTTTTGTCGGCGGGATGGCGACGGTGACCGAGGTCCGCGAGAATGGACTGCTGATCATGGAGAATTCCGAGACCGGGATCATCCTGGTCGTGCCTCCGGAAGAGCGGCACCTGATTATCATGAAGGTGCTGCCACGATGATGAGAATCACAGGCGGCATCTGGCGGTCGCGGCGGCTCAGTGGGCCGAGCCGGCACATGCCCTTGCGACCCACTCCGGACTCGATGCGGGAGCGGGCCTTTCAGGTCCTTGGCTCTGACGTCGTCGATGCCGCCTTCCTTGACCTTTTTTCGGGCACTGGAGCCGTCGGCCTCGAGGCTTTGTCCCGGAGGGCCGCCACTGCGGTCTTCGTTGAACAGCACCCAGCGGCGGTTCGGCTCGTCCGAAAGAACCTCGCTCAGTTCCCCGAGGTTGGTGAAAGGACGACGGTGATGTGCCTCTCGGCCCTGGCGGCCGTCAGGCGCCTGGCCCGCTCGGGTGAGGCCTTCGACATCGCCTGGGCCGATCCTCCATTTCCCACCTGGCAGGATGGCGCCGAGGCCCTTGCGGCAGCCTTTGCCGAGGGTGTCATCCGGCCCAAAGGTATCGCTTGCCTCGAATGCCCCGAACGAGCCGATATCGGCGAGTTGCCTGACGGGTTCACGGTCGAACGAGATCTCGGTGGGGGCGCGTCGAGAGTGGCGATTCTCAGCTGGTCGGAAGAACAATGATCAACCCATCGGAAAAATTGAACTGCGACGATCGCCCAAGACCCCGGGCGGTGCGTGCCATGTGCAGCTTTTCCCTCGGGCAGCCCTCCCGATAAGATCAACGTTGCGGGAAAGGCTGCACTTGGCAACACACGGCGAACGCGCCAGCAATCGAATCTCAGCCAACGGTGTAGGCCGCCGAGGTTGTTTTCCTCAAGGGGCGGAGTTCTCCCGATTCCAACCCTGTCGCCCCTTGAGGAAAATGCACCGAGCGGGAGCGATCGGCAGCCGATTGGATTGCCGACGATCTCAAGGCGCTCCCGAAGGCCGAGGATAAAGGACAGGTCCCGAAACCGCGACGGCGTCAGGCCGAAGCCTGAGCCGCAATCTGCCTCTGCACCGCCACGTTGTCCCGATGGCCGGTCAATCGGGCGGTGATCCTGCCCTTGAGCGGATAGCCCAGAAGGTACATGTCTCCGATGATGTCCAGGATCTTGTGGCGGGCGAACTCGTCGGGGAAGCGCAGTTCGGTGTTGAGGACGTTGTCTTCGCCGACCAGGATGAAGTTGTCCAGGCGGCCTCCTGATCCCAGACCCAGCTCGTTGATCATCTTCATGTCGCGCATGAATCCGAAGGTCCTGGCCGGGGCTACCTCCTGCATGTAGGTCTCGAAGTCGGTCATTTCGAACTCGACAAACTGCTGGCCGATCGGGGGCGGATAGTCCAGGAAGTACGAGACAGCGAGACCGTCGAAGGGTTCGACGAGCAGGCTTTTGTCTCCTTCGCCGACTCGGCAGGGCCGATCGATGACCACCTCGCGGCGTGGCACCCCCTGATCGACGATACCGATCTCCAGCAGGCGACGACAGAATTCCACGGCCGACCCGTCCAACACCGGGATCTCGCCGTGAACCTTGACCAGCAGATTGGTGATACCCGCCGCATGAAGGGCCGAGAGGAGGTGCTCGACCGTGCGAATGTGATCGCCGGCGCTGGTCAGCGTTGTCGCGTAGTCGGTTTGCGCCACGAAATTCAAGTGCGCCGGGATGTGCGCGCCTCCGGGCAGGGTCGAGAGATGAATGCCGCTATCAGGCGGCAGGGGCTGGATCACCATGCCTGTACGGCTTCCCGAGTGCAGACCCAGTCCATAGATGACGCCGGATTCGGCGATCGTTCGTTGCGGCTGTGAGCCCTCTTGAATTTGCGGCAGCATCGGGGGTGGTCGGAAGGTCCGGTCGGTGTCCAGCCGTTCAAGGCCCAGTTCCAAAATCGAAGTTGCGCCGGCGGCGGCTTGTGCGGTCTTGGACTCCAGGGCACTGACGACGGCGTTGACCGCCGAGTCGTAGGACAGGGGTTTTTCCAGGTAGTCATGGGCGCCCATTTTGATCGACTTGACGGCGGTCGCCGAGGTGCCGTGGCCGGACATCATGATCACCGCCGCGTTGGGGTCCATTTCCTTGATCGCCTGCAGCGTCTCCAGCCCGTCGCGATCGGGGAGCCAGATATCGAGGAAGACGACATCGGGTTTCTCGGCCTCGTACAGGGTCAGGGCCTCGTTCCCCGAAAGAGTGGTCAGGGTTCGATAGCCCTCGTCCTCAAGGATCGCCGACAGGGTTTCCAGGATGCCGGGCTCGTCGTCCACGATCAAAATCAACTCGTTCATGACTCCAGTGTGGGCTCTGGGACGCGAGTGGTCAAGAGGGACAATCGCATGGGCACCACCCCGGAAACCGGGAGCGCCCCTCTCGGACGGCGCGTGCCTGGTACGGCTTTCTTCATCAGGCAGACGTGACGCCCGAGCCGCCGTTGCGAAGAAAGCCGATACCTGGCAACGCTCGGCGACACTGCCAGCAACCGAGTCTCGGCCAATGCCGTAGGCCGCCGAGGTCACTTCCCGGAGGGGCGGTTCCATTCCCAGTTTGAGCTATGTCGCCCCTTCGGGAAGTGCAACGAGCGGGGGCGCGCGCTGCGCGACCCCGAAGGCCGGGGTTGGGAATCAGGACCCGGAGCACCGACCGCGTTAGATAACAGGGGTGGGTTCGGCAAAAAACCCGCGGCCGGCAAGCGACCGCGGGCCGGAAGCCGGGCCGGACCTTACGGAGTCAACGTTCAGCCACAATCGTCGTCGCGTCGTTGGTCCTCGAGTCAATGACCGAGGCCGAGATGCGGATGCCGGACCCGGCAAAGACCTTCACCGTGACGTAGCCCCAGCCCATGTCTGGTTGGCCGAAATTGTCGGCATACGGCTCGATGATCTGTTCAAAAGTGCCAGGTGCTGGTGTCTTCATCAACTGGCCGAGCTTGGTCCCGTCACAGCTGAAGAACTCGAGGAGCAGGAATGCATCCCGGATCCCCGTGTTGGCAAGGGTCACATTGGTACGGAAGAGTCCCTCTTCCTGGCGCAGTCCAATAATCCAGGCCTCGTCACCCTTGAACAACCCGTCGTCCATCGACCGGAAGTCGGTGAACTGCCCGAAGGTTCCGTCCCCGCCATCGTTGAAGGTTCGGCCTGACATGCGCAGGTGCTGGTCGGAGGCCACCTCGAGGAGACCCTTGCCGTCAACGCCCATTTCGCCAACGACGTCATGAAAGGCCTTCTGCGTTGTCGGCTCAATGGTGTCCAAATGCACATGGTTACCGGTGTCGGTGTGCAGGACGAGTTCGACGTTGGCCGTCTCATTGTTGAAATTGGCGGCGCAGAGGTCCGTCCGCCACTGGCTGCCGAAGGCGCCGGGGAGATGGGCCGCCACCTCGGTCCAGGAGGTGTAGAGGTCCGGGTCGTAGGCGTCCACAAGGTTGCTCTTCCAATCAGTGATGGTTGGCCCACCGCCGATCAGATAGATCGTGCCATCCACAACGGCTATCCCCTGACCCCACCGCTGATCGGGCATCCGGGTCTCCAGCTCCCACTTGCCGGTGCTTGGGTCAAAGACCTCAACCTCGTGGACAACTCTTTCAAAGCCCGTTTCTCCCCAGGTCAATCCTCCGAACGCGTAGATCATGCCATCGACCGCGGCGGTGGCGACCTCGCTCCGCGCCGTCAACATGTCGGCGCCGGTCGTCCAGGTGTCGGTTGCCGGGTCGTAGACCTCGAGTGCGCCGGTGATCTCGGCCTCCAGAGAGCCCCCTGCCGCGTAGATCAGGCCGTCGAGCACCGAAGCGCTGTGACTGAACTTGGCGGTGGGCATGTCGGCCGCCGTATCCCAGCTGTCGCTCGTCGGGTCGTAGACCTGCACCCCAGAGTAAACGCTCCATTCCCCCAAAGCGTCACCGGTGCCTCCGCCGATCACGTAGATCTTGCCGTCGACCGCCGCTGCGGCGGGGCTCCAGCGGGCAGCGGGCATGTCGGTCCCGGTTTCCCATGAATCGGTTGCCGGATCGTAGATCTCGACCGTGTTAGCGGCCGTGAAGTCAGCATCGAGTGAGCCACCAATCACGTAGATCTTACCGTTGACGACAGCGGCCGCGGCCTGGCCCCGTGGCGTGGGCATGGGGGTCCTCGTCGTCCAGTCATTGCTGATCGGGTCAAAGGCAAACACGGTATCGAGGACCAGGTTGTCGGCCCATCCGCCGATGGTGTAGATAATACCGTTGACCTCCGCGTCGGCCGTGAGCATCCTCTCCGCCGGCAGGTTCTCTTTGGCTGTCCAGGTCCCGGGATGCGTCGCAGCTGCGGCCGCGGCGACCAGCAGGACCGTGACCACGGTCAGGGTGACCTTGATACTGGGGCATGAGGTTCCGAGATATCTCATGGTTTCCTCCTTGCGTTGTGCCGCAAATGGACAGCGATTGGTTATCTGCATTCTATTGACCCGATATTTAAGATCGGTCAGGGGGCGACGAAAATCCTTGGGATTTTCCTGGGATTTTCCTGGGATCGGGTCGGCTATTCGACCGTACCGCCCGTCATGTCCCAGAGCAGAGCCTTGGCCTCGAGCAGCGGCAAGGTGTCGATGCCCTCGGTGAATCGGGCGACGATGGGTTGGAGCAGTGTTCGCGCCTCGTCGACCCTGCCCTGGTCCTTCCACAAGCCGGCAAGCCTGGTGGCGGCACGAAGCTCGGTGTACGTCGTCCCCCGGACCCTGGCGACCTCGATCGTGTGAAGGAGACCGGCCTCGGCCTGTGCCATGCCCTTCGATCCCTCGACGAGACCGGCGTCGAGGTCGGTCGGTTTCGATTGGCGGGAAACGAAGGCGCCGCGGTCGGCTGAATCCCTCGACTCTCGCAGGTCGGAATCCGCCGGCAGGGTCACCACGTCTGCGATCAACCTGTAGCCCTTGGTATGGATCGTCTCGATGTATTTGGAGTGCTTGGAGTCGTCGCAGAGGGCGCTCCGCAGTTGAGCGATGATTCCGGTCAGGCTCCCGTGGGCCACAACCTCCACCTGCCACACATGGTCTATGAGGTCCTGCTTGGACACCAACTCGTCCGGCCGACCTGCGAGGTAGATCAATACCTCCATGGCCCGCGGCTCCAGGTGAACGGCCTTGTCACCATTGGTCATTCGACTCAAGCTCGAATCCACGAGCCAGTCACCAAGCCGGAAGCAATCGCTGCTCAAAGCCATGTTCTTTCTCTTTGGTTATTTCCCTGGACAGTATAGCGCAAGTCTGAGCAATACTGCTTCTGAGCAATCTTTCAGTGACTTACTTCGAGTGCTGTCTCTTCGTGTCGTTCAATCAACTTTCCCGAGCCCGAGTTCGGGCTCGGGTTTACGGCGCCACCCCCTCGGTCCCGGCTCCACCGGATCAGAGGACCCGCTACAATCCGACCTTATGAGTGACCAAACACACGAGTCCAAAGGAACGATCGGTGTCCTGACCAGCGGCGGGGACGCTCCGGGCATGAACGCGGCTTTGCGGGCGGTGGTTCGGGGCGGGATGGCCGCCGGATGGCGGGTCTGTGTGATTCGAGAGGGATATCAAGGCCTGGTCAACGGTGGCGATTTCATCAGGGAGGCGTCGTGGGATGCCGTCGGGGGCATCATGCACCGGGGCGGCACGGTGATCGGAACCGCCCGGTGCAAGGCCTTCTACCACCGAGAGGGCCGTCGAGACGCGGCCTTCCACCTGGTCGAAAGCGGCATCGACCGGTTGGTGATCATCGGGGGGGACGGCAGCCTGACCGCGGCCGATCTCTTGCGGCGGGAGTGGCCGGAGTTGTTGGCGGAACTGGTTGAGGCTGGCCGGTTGGAGCAGGCCGAGGCCGATCGACACCCCTATTTGGCGATCGTTGGTCTTGTCGGTTCGATCGACAACGACATGGTTGGGACCGACATGACGATCGGCGCCGATACCGCCTTGCATAGGATTACCGAGGCGGTCGACGCCTTGGCGGGAACTGCGGCATCCCATCAACGCACCTTCGTCGTCGAGGTGATGGGGCGGCGGTGCGGCTACCTGGCGGTGGCTGCGGCCCTGGCGGGTGGGGCCGACTGGGTCTTGCTTCCCGAGCGTCCCCCCGAGAGGGAGGACTGGGAAGTGGCCATGGTCGAGAGCCTCCGGGCGGGGCGTGAGGCCGGGCGGCGGGACAGTATCGTCATCGTCGCGGAAGGCGCGCAAAACCGTCGGGGGCGACCGATCACCGCCGAATACGTCAGGGACATTCTGGAGCACCATCTGGACGAGGAAGTTCGGCTGACGATCCTCGGGCACGTCCAGAGAGGCGGCCGGCCCTCGGCCTTCGACCGGACGATGAGTTCCCTTTTGGGCCTGGCGGCGGTGGAAACACTGATCGCCG
>JAUWTC010000242.1 GCA_030609785.1 Holophagae bacterium | reverse complement strand
GCGAAGAAGGCGAAACCCAAGAGGACGGCGTAGAGGTAGCTGGTGTCACCGATACGTCTCCGACCGAGTTCAACGGTCACCTCGACCATGTGCCCGGCAGGGCCAAGGCGCCCCCCAGATCGGATCAAGTAGGAAACGCGATCGCCGATCTCGTGGCGATTGAGAATTTCCTGTGCGTGGGTCGTCCCTTCCAAAACCGTGCGGTCAATACCGACGATGACGTCCTGGGATCTGATCCCGGCCTCTGCCGCACCGGAATGAGCGACCACGTGACGAACAACCGGACTCCCCGGCGTGTCACTCTCCAGGATGACGCCGTCATAGGGCCTGGGGAGGAACATGTCGGCAATTGACAGCCCCGCCAAGAGGAACGCAATGACCCCGGGAGCCACGAGGCCCGCATATCTCTGCCACTTCGACTTCATCCTTACCATAATACGCAGGCATTCCCGGATATGTTCGCTGGGCAATCCATCGAATGGATTGCAGGTGCCCCTTCGGGGCGGTGGGGGCTCAGCCGGTGCTACCCTTGATTTTCCAAAAAGAGGAGGCGCTGATGGACCCCAAGATCCAGATTTTGATCGAACAACGGCTGAAAACGCTTCAGCTCATCATCATGGCGGCTGTCATGAGCCTGGTGGCCTACGTCGGCATCGCCTTCATGCTGATAAGCCAGGAAGCCATCGAACCGATGTCAATCCCTTCGACTCTGCTGCCGATTCTCGGCGGCTTCGCCGTCTCGATCCTGTTTACGGCGTCCCTCATCGTCAAGGCCATGATCGGCAAAGCCCGCCGGATCATGCCTCCTGCCGACCGACTCGGGCCCTACCAGGCGGCGATGATCGTCGGCGTCGCCCTGCGCGAGAGTGCCGGCGTGATCGGCCTGGTTCTTACACTGCTGACCGGGAGCCTCCTCTGGGTCTGCCTCCTGTCCGCCCTGGCGGCCTTCGCCATACTCTCCAACTTCCCTACCCGATCAGCCCTGGAGAATCTCGTCCAAGACGCACCCCCGATCGTTTAGCACCCCCTGTCCAAGTAAGGCGGACACGGGGGTCCGCCCCTACAATTTTTCCTCCTTCCTCCTTCCTCCTTCCTCCTTCCTCCTTCGACCTCCACCCCCCCACCGCCTTCGGACCTGCGGCAGCATCCCGGTCCAACATCCGGTAGCCGATGGCCTCCGCCAAATGGTGCGTCTGGATATCCCGGTCCCCCGCAAGGTCCGCGATCGTCCGCGCCACCTTGAGGATCCGGTGATAGGCACGGGCGGACAGACCGAGACTCTGTGCCGCCTGCTCCAGCAGGCGTCTCCCGTCGGCCCCGGGGTGGGCCCATCGCTCAATCTCGGAGGGCCCCATCTCGGCATTGGTCCGGCACGAACGACCCAGATATCGCTCAGCCTGCAGCACTCGAGCCCCACCCACCCGTTCGGCGACGATCGTACTGGCCTCGCCTCGCCGCCCCGAGCCAAGGTCCCTCCAGGGAACCGCCGGAACGCTGACCTGAAGATCCATGCGATCCAAGAGTGGGCCTGACAGTCTGGCCCGGTAGCGCTGCACCATCGGCGGCGTGCAGATGCAATCCCGTTCCGGATCACCAAGATAGCCACAAGGACAGGGGTTGGCGGCCGCCACCAACTGGAAGCCCGCCGGAAAACTCAGGGTTGATCGTGCCCTGGCGACCGTCACCTCTCGGTCCTCCAGAGGCTGCCGAAGGCCCTCGAGCACGTCCCTCCGAAACTCGGTGATCTCGTCAAGGAAAAGCACCCCGTTATGAGCCAGGGACACTTCACCCGGTTGGGGGCTGCTACCGCCTCCTATCAAGGCCGCCGCCGAGATCGTATGGTGAGGCGCCCTGAACGGCCGGACCTTCAGAAGACCTGCCGGGCGAGGTACCCTCCCCGAAACCGAGTAGACACAGGTTGTTTCCAGGGCTTCTTCGGCCTCCAGAGCGGGAAGAACACCCGGAAGCCGGCGCGCCAGCATCGACTTCCCGCTGCCCGGAGGTCCCATCATCAGAAGGTGGTGCCCCCCGGCTGCGGCAATTTCCAGGGCTCGGCGAGCCAATTCCTGACCGATGACCTCGCACAGGTCGGGCGCTTTGAAATGGGGGGTTGTCCTCACGGGTCCCGCCGCCTCATCGACTTCCGCCGGCGGGGTTCCGCTGCGCAACCACCTGACGACCTCGCCCAACGACGACGCGGCTGTCACCTCGATGCCGCCGACAACCCCGGCCTCACCCCCGTTGCCCGCGGGTACGATCACCTCTTCCAGCCCCCGGTCACGAGCCGCCAGGACAATCGGCAGAATCCCGCGGACCGGCAGCAGGCGCCCCTCCAACGAGAGTTCCCCGACCAGCAGACGACCCTTGACCTTCTCGGCGGGCACATCGCCGACCGCCGCCAAAAAGGCGACAGCCATCGGCAAATCCAGACCGGCGCCCTGTTTCCTCTCGTCCGCCGGCGCCAGATTGAAGACGATATTTGCGGCCTCCGGCTTTCGGCCCAGATGCCGGATGGCGGCAAAAATCCGTTCCCGGGCCTCCCGAACCGCCGTATCCGCCATACCGACTACCGTGATCGACGGCAAATTCGCCCGAATCCGGTCCACCTCCACCGTCACGAACAGAGCGCCCACACCACAAGGCGTAGCACCCAAAGCTAACGCGTGCATAGTTTTCCCCTTCAGTTGTGCAGGTGGACAACCCAAGAGTCCCACGGGGAGGCAGAGGTGTCAAGAAGGAACTGTCTGCTGGGACTGTGCCCGGGAGCGCGGGCCTCCCGGCCCGCATCGTGGCGCCGGGCTCTCCGACTGCTCCCGAATCCAAGAATGCCCCCTCTCCGACGGGACGTGCCTGGTCCGGCATTTTCCACCAGGCAGACATCGCGAGGCAGGTGCCGTCCCGAAGAATGCCTGACCTGGCAATCCACGGCGAGGGTGTCGGCAATCGAGCCTCGGCCAACGCCGTAGGCCGCCGAGGTCATTTTGCTCAAGGGCGATGCTCTCCAGTCTTCGATCCTGTCGCCCTTGAGGAAAATGTACCGAGCGGGGACGCGCCTGCGCGGCCCCGAAGGCCGGGGCTGGAATTCAGGGACCGGGGCCGTCGCGGATGCGGTCCCGGATTCCGGATAACGGTCGCGGTCTTCGGTCCCCGCACGCCCAGAAGCGTCTTTGGCTGCTCTCTTTGTGCCTTTTCGTGCCTTTTTGTGGCTGCTTTCTTGTTCTCTTCGCGTTCTTTGCGGTTCAATTGCCTTGTTGCCCTGCCTCCTCGCTTCCCAGCTTTCCAGCTGCTATAATGGTCTTTCATCGATCCGGGGGCGTACCGGCTTCGACGGGGAACTGTTCAGGCGTCGGCAGCGTGTCGAGGTCCATCCACTCGATAACTGGGTGGGGCAATAATCAACTGCCAACACTGATTACGCACTGGCTGCTTAGGTAGCCCGTTGTCTCCGAGGTTTTGTCCACCGACCTGGAGATAGCGACGCTTGGTGGACTGGGCTGAGTCGTGCTGCCCGAACGACCCAGCCGAGACTTTTGGGCTGGTCCCATGATCCGGCCGTTCGCCGGCCACCTACGGGACGAGATTAAACGGCGAGCTGCACACGGAGAAGCCGCCGGCTGAAGTTCCTCGGACGTGGGTTCGACTCCCACCGCCTCCACCACCCGCCGTCGCCCCGAAGGGGCTATGGCGCGGTGTCGCGCCGTAGTTGCGCCGGAGCCGAAGGCAAAGGCGAACGAAGGCGGACCCCGACGCTACCGAGTTTCGAAGCTACGGCTCGGCACAGCCCTCCGTATTTCTGGAGACTCCAGTATCCTACTTTTACGTTAACATCCTGAAAATTGATCTAGAATGCGCATCAGGGGGATGCTTTCGCCAAGAAATGCTTGTGATCAACCGCTTCGAAACCCAAAGGTTCTCGAAGTGAAGGCTGCCGCGGCGACTCGTCACGGCGTAGCGCAGCGAAGCCGGAAGCCGTAGGCGACTTGTCGCGGCGTAGCGGAGCGAAGCCGGAAGGCGGGCCCCAACGCTACCGAGTTTCGAAGGTACGGCTCGGCACGCCACTCCCCATGATTGGAAGAATCGAGTGCCATATTTCTACGTCTACATCCTGGAAACCGATACGGCAACAAAGCATTACTACACCGGCTTTACTGAAAATCTCGAATCACGTCTCACGGCACACAACGAGGGCCGAGTTCCTCACACCTCGAAATTCCGCCCCTGGCATATCAAAACCGCCATCGCCTTCACCGACAAGAAAACTGCATTGGATTTCGAAACCTATCTAAAATCAGCCTCCGGGAGAGCTTTCTCTAAAAAACGCTTGTGATCACCGGAAAGTTTTCGAAGCGAAGGCTGCCACCCCTCTTAAGACAATGCTTCCGACCGTTTATTCCCCTAGAGAACCTTTCATCACCCTAATGAGCCCGTTCCTTCCTTAATCAGACGGTTCATGGCACCATAGAGCCATGACCACACATCCACGAAGGGTTCTGTTGCATCTAGAGGACGGCCGGCGGGTTCCGATGGAGCCGGCCGAGGTCTTTCTGCTTGAGGCCGATAAGGACCGCACCATCGTCCGAACGCGGGGCCGACGTAACCTCAAAGACCTTCGATCACTGGGCGAGCTGCTGGCCCGCTTCCCGGAGACGGCGATGGTGCAGGTCCACCGCTCGTACGCCATCAACCCAGACCGGGTCAGCGAAGTGCGACGGCGGGAAAACGGCCGCGACTGGGAACTCAAACTCGAGCCACCGGTCAACCGTGTCATTCCTATCGGCCGCAGCCACCTCGCAGCGCTGTGGGCGGTCTACGGAGAGTTGTGAGGTTGTGATCAGTGGTACCCATCGGTAAGACCGGACCACCGATGTTCCGAATTCAGTGATTGGGCGATGCTTGTTCTGCGATTTCGGCGAGCATGCGGAGGGCACGATTCACAGCTTCTTGGGATGGGAATGCTTTTGCGACATCAGGATCGAGGAGCACCAGGTTTGATCCCGCCACTGCCCGCTCGAAGTATTTCCCCCGGACTCCACCCTTCATCGTTGAAAAGTCATATTCCGGTCGAATTTCGTCGT
>JAUWTC010000317.1 GCA_030609785.1 Holophagae bacterium | reverse complement strand
TACCCTCTGCGAAGGCCCGGGTGGTCACACCCGCCGTCACGAAATCCCGCGTCCGCGGGATTTCGTTTTTTGATGAGGTGGAGGGGGGGGGGGGGTAGGGTATTGACGGCGGATGGCTTTCGGAGGGTCGTAAAGTGCCATTTGAGACGCATTCGAGACGCTGTACTCACCGTACGGGCCGAGGATGCAACGACAAAGGGCCTTTACGACACCCGAAAGGCGGCGCTGATTCAATGCCCTACACCCTCCTGGGCAACGGAGACGAGGTATGACCACCAAGGAAGAATTTGACCATCGCCGTCGCCTGGACCGGAGGGATCGCCGCCGGGCCCATTACCGGCGTGGCCTGCGTTCCATGGCTATCGCCGGGTGGAATACCACCAAGGAGCACAATGTCGGGACATTGGTTCGCACGGCTCATGCGGCGGCCGCCGAAGAAGTTGTTCTTGTTGGTGATCGGGAGTGGAACATAGAGGCTGCCAAGACCGCTCAGGATTTCACCGATGTGACCTTCCTCGAAGACGAGAATGCCTTTTTGGACCATGTTCGGAACCGGGGTTGGTCCCTGGTGGCCGTGGAACTGGATGAGCGGGCCGTCAGTCTGTTCGAGGCTGAATATCCCGAAAACCCGTGCTTTCTCCTGGGAGCTGAGCGGGACGGCTTGCCTCGGAGCCTGATTGATGCAGCAGAGATTGTCGTACAGATTCCTCAGTGGGGTCTCGTCCCATGTCTGAACCTGGCGGTGGCCGGATCGATCGTCGTGTACGACTATCTGGCAAAGCAACATCGGAAGGGCGTCCTCGACCGGCCTGACGGAGGGTTGGTACCGGAGGAAGACAGTTAGGTTCGAAGGTTCGAAGAGGAAGAACGTCCAACGTCCAACGTCCAACGTCGAAATAGGGCACTCCAGGCCAAACGCACTTGTGATGGTGTTGATTTACCGGTGAGTTGGGGGGAAACGCCTCTGATTCCCAGCCCACGCAACTCGTATCGCGGGCCCGAGCCTGTCGGCTCGGCAAGCCTTCGGCTTGGCGCCGGTTCCTCCTTCAAAGTTGGGCGTTGGACGTTGGACGTTGAACGTTCTATTCTCCCCCGATGAAGTCGCATATGGTCAAGTTCTTCACGCGGATGGTCTGGGCGGTCGTCATCGGGTGTCTTGTCGGCGCCTTTTCCGGTTGGCTGGCTGCGCGTGTCCTTCACATTCCGCAGTTGGACCAATTGCCGACCTACCGACCCGCAACAACGTCCCACATTTTTGCCGCAGACGGGAGTTCCTCAGGCAGTTTCGCTCTGGAGCGGCGTGTTGAACTCCCGCCTGAGGGCATCCCGGATACCATCAAGCTGGCGATCGTTGCCATCGAGGACGCCAATTTCTATTCCCACGGTGGTGTCGATCCCAGGGCGATCCTCAGGGCAGTCATCGGTTCGATCAGGACCGGGATTTTGGGTGGGCGAGGGGGTGCCTCGACCCTGACTCAACAGATGGCCAAGAACCTCTTCCTCAGCCGGGAACGCACCGTCACCCGAAAGGTCAAGGAGATGTTTCTGGCGATAGACATGGAAAAGCGCCTCTCCAAGGACCAGATCATCTCGATGTATGCCAACCAGATCTACCTTGGGCAGGGCGCCTATGGTATCGAGGCCGCGACCCAGGTCTATTTCGGCAAGCCGGCGGGCGAATTGGAACTTCAAGAGGCGGCCATGCTGGCCGGGATGATTCAGAACCCCGAGCGTCTCCACAACCCGATCAAGAACCCCGAGGGCACCCGGAATCGGCGGAATCATGTTCTCGCCAAAATGTCGGAGCTGGGGTTCATCGCCCAGGAGGCCTACGAGATTGCGGTGAACACCGAGTTGGGTGTCTCGATTCACCGGGAGCGCAAGGTCGGCGGTGACTATTTCGTGGAGCATGTCAGAAAGACCATCGAACAGCGATATGGGACCGACGCCCTCTACACCGCCGGCCTCCAGGTCGACACAACGATGGATCCCTTCCTGCAGCGGGCGGCGGAACGGGCCGTCAGAGAGGGCCTGGTCGAACTGGACACGACTCAATTGGGCTTCAGAAAGCCGCCCAATATTGTGGCTTCCGGTCTGGCGACCGATGCGGCGTCGTACGAACACCCTTCTTGGGACGGGCTGATATTCGAACCGTCGTCGATGGTCAAGGCGGTGGTCCTGGAGTCAGGGCGTTCGACTGCTCGGCTGAACATCGCCGGGTTTGAGGCAATACTCAAGCTCGACGATGCCTCCTGGACACGGGCCTCCTCACTGAGCAGGATCCTCAAGGAGGGAGACCTCGTGTTGGTACGGCTCCCGGAGGTCCTGCCGGAAGCCGGTTCGGATGAGAAACTGAGAGTTGAGTTGGTGCAGGAGCCGGAGATCGAAAGTGCCCTTCTGGCGATGGATAACCAGACCGGCGCCGTCCTGGCGATGGTAGGAGGCTTCGACTTTGAAAGGTCGGAATTCAACCGTGCCATTCAGTCAAAGCTCCAGTGCGGGTCGGCTTTCAAGCCTTTCGTGTACCTGACGGCGTTCGAACGAGGATTTACGCCGGCAGACACGGTCTTTGACGGGCCAGCCCTGTTCCCCGACGGAACAGGGGAGCTGACCTATTGCCCCAGGAACTACTACGGGAAGTACTTCGGCGTGACGACCCTCAGGCGGGCTCTGGAACTGAGTTTCAACGCCAGCGCAGTCAAGCTGCAGGATATGGTCGGTGGCCAAGCGGTCGTGGAAACCGCCAAGGCGATGGGTATTACCACCCCGTTGAGGCCCTATCCGTCTCTCGCCCTGGGGACGCTGGGCGTCCGGCTGGTCGATCTTGTCCGGGCCTATGCCGGCTTTGCCAATCTCGGGGAAGTTCCGACGCCGTACTTTATTTCAGAGGTCCGGGACCGTGATGGACGGTCTCAGGAGCGGTTCTACCCAACCCTCGAACGAAAGGCCTCCGCAGCGGCCGGCTACCTCCTGCTCCACGTTCTCGAGGGGGTCATCCAACAGGGTACCGGCCAAAAGGCCAAGGTATTGGATGCCCACCTCGCGGGCAAGACGGGCACGACGGACGACTACTCCGACGCATGGTTCGTCGGCTCCTCGCCTCGCATCACGGTCGGGGTATGGGTCGGCAGGGACAAGAAGGCGCCGATCGGAAAAAGGATGACCGGCGCCGCAGCGGCCCTGCCGATCTGGATTCGATTCATGGAGGCCTACTTGGAAACGCTGGATGAGGCGGCACGAGCCGAGAGGTTCCCGGTGCCGGCCGGGGTGGTCTTCAGCGCGGTGGACTGGTATTCAGGTCATTTGGTAGTTCCGGCGTGCGCCGGTCAAAGCAGGGTCGTGTTGGAGGCTTTCCTCGACGGGACCGAACCCCAGGTGACATGCGAGGGCGACGAGCCTGGCCTGTGGGAATTGCCCTGGCCCTTTCAGCAGGCCTACTACACACCACGTATCGGCGAACCGATGCCTGACCTCCTGGCCTTGGCGCGAGCCGATGAACGGATCGAAGAAGAGAAAGCCGAGGCCGAGGCAGAGGCCCAAGGAAACTGAACGAGATCGACTGAGGGCAAGAGCAAATTTGAACCGCGAAGAGCGCTTTGCGATCTTTGCGTCTTGGCGGTTCAATTGTATTCCCGTTTGGGTCTCGACCGGCTCAGCCGACGAGCGCCCGGACCCTCTCCAGAAATCCCTCGGGCGGCAGATAACCGGGAATGCGGCCCAGCTCGGTACCGTCATTTCTGAGTACCAGAACTGTCGGGAGCCCATCGACCCGGTATTCGTCCGAGAGTTCCCGCCCGTCGCCATCGACATCCAGCCGTACGGGAACGGTATTCTCCGCCAGGAAAGAGACGACCGAGTTGTCGGCAAGGGTCGTGTCTTCGAGTTTTTTGCACCAGATACACCAGTCAGCATAGAAGGTCACCAGGACGACCTTTTCTTCCGATCGGGCCCTGAAAAATGCGGCATCCCACGTTCCCGCCCACTGAACATCCCCTTGTTGGGGTGCCGAAACGGCGGCCTGTGCGGTGGCTCCCAGGGATTCCTGGCCGGTGCAGCCGGCAGTGGCACAGAGCACGAGGCACATCAGGCCGAGTCGGGACATCAAGGTCATCTGTTTCATTCTTCCTCCAGGCCGACGACTGGAGTGTCGGCGGTCGAGCATTCTACTTGAACTTGTCCGGGAAATCCGTGAGGTTACGCGGTCTTGTCGATTTCGGTCACTCGTGACATGATCCAGCC
>JAUWTC010000160.1 GCA_030609785.1 Holophagae bacterium | reverse complement strand
GGATGCCGGCAATCGCCAAAACGATCCGCTCGACGATGAAGATCCCGGCCAAGGTCAAACCGGCGCCAAATGGAGTGGCCAGATGGTCTTTACGAACGTTGAGAGTCATCTCAGACAGGATACTTGATACTTGATACTTGAAACTGCCTCAGCCCCGCTTTTCCCCGGGGAAGTCTTCAAAGCTCGGCCTATCCCCGAGATCCTCGCCGCTTCGCATCATCTCGACCACCGCGGCAAACTCTTCGGCCGACCGGCCGTCTGAGCCATCGGCGGCACGGGTTTCGATCTCGATCGCCTCGTCAACCTTGCCGTCGACGTAGAGCAGCCGGGCCAGAGTGTCGCCGACCCCAGGTTCCCGGTCGACATCGTAGGCCTCCTGGGCCATTGCGATCGCGGCCTGGTTCTCCCGGCCCAAAGCTTCGAGATCGGACGGATCTTCGTTGAGACGGGCCAGGCAGGCGTTGAAGGTGTCACCGGCTCGAATTCTCTGGACCTCGGCCAGGAAGGCATCGGGCGGCATGTAGCCGAGAATGCGGTCAATCTCGTGTCCTGCGGCATCGAGGAAGACGATGGTGGGGAAGCTCCGGATGCCATATTTCTCTGCGGCATCAACACCTTCCTTCTCGGCGTCCAGTTGAAGAGCTACCAACTCCTCCAGTTCCGTGATCACCTCAGGGTCGGAGAACGTATCCCGGTCCAGGCGTTTGCACCACGTGCACCATTCGGTCTTGAAATCGACCATCACCAGGGTTCCGCGCTCTCCGGCTTCTTCCAGTGCCGACTCGAGGTCCGCATCCAACCAAGGATCTGACCGATCGCCACAGCCGGAAAAAACCAGAATGAATGCAACTACCCCTGCCGCCACAACCGCCGTTTTCCAAGACTGCATTAAACCTCCGGTACCGACGCCGGTCTGATCACTCCGACCTTTGATACGACTCTCCCTGAATCAGGTTGCCACCAAAAGCCAATTCCCGACGCTTCTCCTGTTCCGAACGGTCCTGCCACCTGGCCTATTCCCTGGACGGCAATCAGTGTCCACCGTATTCTCCCCAGGATGGCGGAAGCTCCGGCAGGACGAGGAGGTCATTACGGATGGCCAAGACAAATAAATCGATCATCGTCAACGGTGAGCACCACGAGGTTTCCGCGGAATCCAGCGAACCCCTTCTGTGGGTACTCCGCGACCGGCTGGGTCTGACCGGCACGAAGTATGGCTGTGGCGAGGGCGCCTGCGGTACGTGTACCGTGTTGATTGACGGCAAGGCGGAACGCTCCTGCCTTGTGGCTTTCGAGGATCTTGAGGCCCGCCATGCAATCGTGACTATCGAGGGCCTTGTCCAGGACGGCGAACTCAGCCCGGTTCAACACGCCTTCGTCGAGCACAATGCCTTCGCCTGCGGATACTGCACCTCCGGCATGATCATGCAGGCGACCGATCTGCTGACAATCAACAAGACTCCGAGCAGATCGGAGATCATCGAGGCCATGAACGACAACCTGTGCCGCTGTGCCACCTATCCCAGCATCATCACGGCCATTGAGTCGGTGGTCAAAGAGAACGGGAGCAAGTCGGAGGACCAGTCATGAAGCGCCGGGATTTTCTCAGGCTGATCGGCTCCTCAACGATGGCCTTTGCTGTCACGAGTTGCTCGGATCGGAAAGCCAACCCACTCTTCGGCAAAACCGGCCAGGAGTTGGAGTTCGTCGACTTCGAAATCCTGTGCCGTAGCATCAACCCAATCCGGAACTTCAGCGAGTTGGTCCTCTTCAAAGACACGAAGCGTGTTGAGGTCTATACAGGACGATCGGAGCTGGGGCAAGGCCTGACCACAGTCCTGGTCTCAATCGTCAGCCAGGCATTCGAAATTGAGCCGAATCAAGTCGATGTCTTCCTCGCGGATACGAACCTCTGCCCGGACGACGGACCTACCTCGGGGAGTTCGACGACCCGTGATATCGCTTGGGGGATCTGGGGCGCCTGCCTCGAGATCAAGGATGACATCATCGCCGAGGGCGCCAAACTACTCGGGGTCGACCTCACCGAAGTGCGTTTTTCCCAGGGGACCGTCTTCGTGGAGAAGGGCACGAAATCAAGAATTTCGATGTTCGAGATGAGCCGGGACGGCATCACGTTCACCAACCCGAATACGACACCACAGAGGGTGCAAATGTACCGGGACGCCGGGCTCAAAAGCGTACGGGCCCTCGATGTGGTCACCGGCAAGCTCAAATACGCCGGCGACATAATGGCCGGAACGTGCCGGTACGGTGGATTCTTCACCCCCCCAGAATTCCGCACCGGCTACAAATTCCAACCTGTCGATCTTCGGGCGACGTTGGCGGTACCCGGTGTGATCACGGCCGGCAATATGGGGCAGCGCGGTCCCTACGTCGTGGCGGAGACGTTTCCGGCCCTGCAAGAGGGGCTGGCGATGATCGATCGCAAGAGCATGGTTCCCAAGAAAAATGAACTGGTCAAAAACCTGTCCCAGGTCCGAGAACACGCCATTCTGAGGAAAACCGTGGAGGACACCGGTAACGTCGAACAACACCTGAAAAGTTGTCGGCACACGCTCAGCGAGACCTACACGACCCATCACTACAACGTAGCCTTCCTCGAGCCGCAAACCAGTGTGGCTATCGTCTCCGACGACGAAGCACACGTATGGGACTCGACCCAGCACGCACACCGTCAACAGCAGGTGGTGGCTCGTTATACCAGGATCCCGGTAGAACGGGTGCACATCACAGGTACCAACGTAGGCGGGGGATTTGGCGGCAAGATTGGACACAAAAGTGGAGCCGAGGCCGCAGTGATTGCCCAGGCGACCGGTCTGCCGATCAAGCGCATGTACTCAAGGGCCGAGGTCTTCCAACGGTTGTCCAGGGCGAAGGAAGAAGTCGCCGTCGATCTCATTTCGGGGGTCGACGACAGCGGGAAGATCATCGCCAGATCCGCCAACATTTACCAGGACGAGGGAAACGGACTGACCGAAATCTACGACATTCCCAACTCGAGAATACGGCTGTTTCAGGTCTCCCAGAAAAATATGGGGATTCGCCACGCCACGATTCGAGGCACGAGTTTCACCCAGGATGTCTTTGCCATGGAAAGCCACATGAGCTCGCTGGCCCACTCCATCTCGATGGATCCGCTGGAGTTCCGTCTCAAGAATGCACTGTGGCACCAAGATCTCCTGCATACCGCAGCCGAGATGATCGGCTACGGCGCCTACCAACCACCCGAAGACCATGGTCTCGGAATGGCAATCATCAATCATGGCGGCCAACAACTCGGCGCCCTGTTCGTTGAAGTCGGCGTCGACCGAAAGACCGGGAGGATCACCATCCAACGGATGCGCGCTGCCTTCGACGTCGGCATCGTCATGTGCGAGACCACGGCAACGATCGGGGTCATCGGCGCCCTGATATGGGGCCTCTCCATCACGATGAAGGAGGAGCTGAAGTTCGACGAGAGCCGAATCCTCACCAACTCGTTCGCAGGTTATGACATCGCACGTTTTTCCGACATCCCGGACATGCAGGTCAAGTTCATCAAGACCTTCGGCGACGGCTTGTCCCCCAGAGGATGTGGGGAGATGCCTTTGCCCCTGATCGCGCCGGCTGTCGCAAATGCCGTGTACAACGCCGTCGGCGTTCGACTCTTCAGCACACCCTTCACGGCGGAGAGAGTCCTGGCTGCGATTCGGACACAGGCGACGTAGAGGGTAGCTATCAGCCTGGCCTCCTACAGAATTCAGAAAACGACATCGATGCAGCCATGACAAGAAGAAAAATGAGCCGCGAAGACGCAAAGACCACAAAGGGCACGCAAAGAACGTATTGAAATTAAGATCCTTAGCGCTCTTTGCGTCTTGGCGGCTCAAAAATAGACCATGGGTTCATCGGTGCCAGTCCGCCATCCTGGGCAGTTTTGCAAATGGCTGAGCTAACACCTGACAGCCTCCGTCTCTGCTACATTCACTCGACGACGGAGGGCAGATGAGCGAAGGAAAAGCATCTTGGAAGTTTCCGCGGACGTTTTGGACCGGCAACGCAGCGGAGTTGTTTGAGCGGGCGGCTTATTACGGGACCTTCATTGCGTTGCGCACCTACTTGATTCGGGTCGTCGGACTGGACGACGTTCAAGCAGGCGTAGTCGCCGGACTCTTCGGCGGCTGGATCTACCTGGTGCCCTTTTTCACCGGGGCTGCGGCAGACCGCATGGGTTTCCGTAAGGCGCTGATCCTGGCCTTCGCACTCCTGACGGTTGGTTACGGTGCATTGGGCGTGTTCAGCACCCTGACACCGGTCCTCATCGGTCTTGCCCTGATCGTCCTCGGCGGCGCCTTCGTCAAGCCGGTGATCACCGGCACGGTATCCAAGTCTTCGGACTCGTTCAACCGAGCCAGGGCCTTCTCGATTTTCTACATGGTCGTCAACATCGGCTCCTTCACAGGCAAGACCATTGTGGCCCCGATGCGCATCCAAATGGGCGTCGAAACGGTGCCGTGGTTTTCGGCAGGCTCCAGCCTCCTGGCTCTGATCCTGGTCTTACTGATCTACCGTCCGCCCGAGGACGGCGCCGAGCAGCCGCGAAACATGCGGGAGACCCTCCAGGGCATGTGGATGGCAATGAGCAATCTGCGCTTCCTCTGCCTGATCCTGATCACCGCGGGCTTCTGGGCGATTCAGGGCCAGCTCTACGCCTCGATGCCTGACTACGTCCTGCGTATGGCGGGTGAGACCTACAAGCCCGAGTGGTACGCCAACGTCAACCCGCTGGTGGTCGTCCTCTTCGTCGTCGCCATCACCCAGATGGTGCGCAAGTGGAAGCCGGAAAATTCGATCCTGGTCGCCATGGTGATGATTCCGTTCTCCGCACTCTGCATGGCCTCATCCGCCTTCATAGAGGGACCGATCAATATCTTTGGTCTGGCCATGCACCCGATCACCGTGATGATGGTTATCGGCATTTCGATCCAGGGGCTCGCCGAGTGCTTCCTCTCGCCGAAGTATCTGGAGTATGCCTCGAAACAGGCCCCTCCCGGAAAAGAAGGCGTCTTCCTGGGATTCGCCCACATCAACACCTTCTTCGCGTGGATCTTCGGCTTCATCTTCTCGGGCTTCCTGCTCAAGAAGTACTGCCCGGAACCCACTACCCTGCCCGACGCCATCGCCACACAGCACACCCAATGGTTGGCCGGCCAGGCCCCGATACCCGAGACCTACGCTCACGCCCACTACCTGTGGTTCGCCTACACCGGAGTCGGCTTGATCTCTCTAACGCTCCTCATCGGCTACATCTGGTGGACCCGACGGATAGACGCCCGCCGGATGGTGTAACACCCCTACGGGCCGCTGCGGCCGCTCCCACGGCGAGGCGGTGGCGACGGCTCGATAATCTGCGCTCGGACGGCGTACTCTCTGGAGTACCCCAGGTCGACCACCAGCGTCACCTCGCCGGGCGGCAGGGAGGTGGTCGGGATGTGAACCGTAGCTCCGGCGCCGGTGGGTACGGTTACGACGTCGATAATAGAGCCATCCTTCAGCACTTTCACTTCCCAAGCATCGGGGAAGCAGCTGAGCACCAGGTCCTCACCCTTCTCCACCCTTTCGGCCGCGAGTTCCACGTAGGGTTCCGGCAGCGAAGAGAACATCTCGGCTCCGACCTGAGCATCCGCGGCTGGCACTTGGGTATCAGCGAGCACGGGTTGTGTCCACCACGGCACCTCCGGTTCGCCTTCGGCCAGCATCTGCCACCACGCCTCGTCGGTGAGGCGGTCGTTGACGGGATGGGTGAACTCGAAGGGAATGAAAACCGCACCCACCGTCAGGGTAAGGCGACCCTCCACGTCGGCGACCACGAAGATCCGGCCTGCGTAGCCGGTGCCCTCCTCGAGCACCTGGCCCAAGTTCGAGTCGGTGTGTACGTCGGCCACCACCGGCGAGCGGTCGTTCTCGTCGCCGGCCACACCTCCTTCGCCCTCCTCGAGGTTCAGCAACTCGCCCAGCCAATGTCCGAAGCCGAAGATGAAGAGGTGTTGCTCGTTGGTCAGAGGTCGCCGCTCGAGCTCGCGCACCGCAGCGTCGGCAAGGAGAAAGGAGGCAAACTCCATGTCCTCCAGCTTGTCCGCCACCTGCTCGTCGAGGATATCCAGGCCGCCGAGACCGGTGCGGGCATAGGCGGCCAGGGCGCCGAGGCGGGCGAAGAGCCACGGGTTGGGTTCGACCGCACCCTGAATGAAGGGTGCCATCGGCGGTGGAGAGGTCCACGGTGCGGTGTTGGACTGCTTGACGTAGAGAATGGTGTCATGACGCAGCTCGGTC
>JAUWTC010000072.1 GCA_030609785.1 Holophagae bacterium | reverse complement strand
GGAGATGAACGGCAAAGATCTCGACGGCCGTCCGCTGCGGGTCAACGAGGCCATGGAGCGCCAGGAGCGGGAGCCTCGCCGCGACAGCTGGTAAGCCCACACCATAACCACCATCACGCCCCCTCCCTGGAGGGGGCGTTGATTTATGGGAAGCTGTCAGCTCAGCCACCTGGAAAATCGGAGGACACCGCCACGAAGAGGGGAAAATAGCCACAAAGAGGCGAAAAAATGCACGAAGAGAAAGACAATGAAGACAATGAAAATCTCGAGCGAGACACTATAAAAAGAGGTTCAATGTTTCTTCCTCCTTTTTTGTGCTTTTTTGTGCCTTTTTGTGGCTGCTCTTCTTGTGGCTTTTTGCAAAAGGCTACGCTGTCAAATCCGACAGACCGTCTCATCGCCGAGTATTTTTCCAGAATCGAGTAGGACCGTTGCACTCACGCACATCGTCAGCCCCCGAATTCCTGAGTTCGCGAACGGCGGGGTTGATTCTCGCCGGGGGCGCGGGACGCCGATTCGGGGGCCCCAAGGCCTTCGCCCGCCTTCCTGACGGCCGAACTTTCCTGGAGGCCTGTGCCGACGCCATGCTCCGAGGTGGGTTGGAGCCCCTTGTCGCCACCCTGCCTCCCGATATCGACGGAGATATTCCCCCTTCGGTCCGCCCCCTTCGGCTCCCCCGGCCGGGGCTGGACATGTTTGCTTCGATCACACTTGGGCTGCAGCACCTGCTCGAAGACCTGAACTGGCGCAAGCTCATCCTCCTCCCGGTAGACCATCCGCTCATTCGACCTGAGACGATGATGGTCCTGGCGGCCCAGGAATGTCCGGCAGCCATTCCAACCCTCGAGAAACGGCACGGGCACCCCATCATGATCAGCCGCAGAATCGCCGAAGAAATTGCCGCCGGCCACCTTCCAGGCCCGACACTCAGGGAGGTCCTTCGAGCGGCGCCGGCACACGATGTTCCGGTGGACGACCGCGGCATTCGGGCCAACTGCAACACCCCGGAAGCTCTCATTGAGGCGTGGAGTGTGATCAATGGTTAGCGGCCAAATCGGCACATACAGACCGAGAGTGTTTTCGGCGTTTCGGCTCTTCACCTCAGGCCGGGTTCTGAACCCCCAGAACTTCGGGACGAATATCCCGTTCGTTTCAAGTTGTTTACGTGCCCACATCTTTCTATCTCGCTTGCCTGATGGTGGGCCACTGTGCCGGTCCCCTGTCCACCGTCAGATCTGGCAAGACTCTTGCTCAGAACCCAAAGGGCTGAATGCATAGAGACCGCAATATCTTCCACTGGGCGCTGATCGCCTCCCTTCTCCTTCACCTGGTTGTGATTTTCATGATCGTGCCGGGGGTCGGGAACGTCTGGCCCCAGGCTGCAGAACCCGTCGTGCAGATCCAACAGCCCGAATCGGAGTCCCCGCCGTTGAAGTTCGAATTCGTCGACTTGGCCGAGGACCGAGAGGAAGAACCTGACGATCCCGAGAAGGCTCTGCTTTCGGACATGGACCGTCGTGCCCACGGGGGCGAGGGAGAAGCGTCAACCAGCCCCTCGTCTCAGGGGAACACCCCTCAGTTGGTTCAGGCCGACGGCGGCCGGACCTTCAACGCCGGAGCCCCACCCCAGCAGGCGGGTCCACCGGCCGAAGTGCCACAGCCCCAGGAGGACCAACCGGATCAGCCGCAGGTGGAGCCTCAGCCCGAAGTCGTTCCGGAGCCCGAGGGTGCTGGAGAGGTTGACGAGCCCGTCCCTACACCCCATGCTCAGGTTCCAAGGATCCAACTGCCGCCTCCGGGCGTTTGGGCCCTCCCGCCCGATGTCGGCGGCCTCAGGGAGAACCCTGACCGTCGGGGCGGCGGCGTCGACACCGGGGGCCTGAGTTTCGACACTCAGTGGTATGACTGGGGGCCCTACGCCAAGATGATGCTTGCCAAGATTCGCCGAAACTGGGACATCCCCGCTATTGCACGAATGGGGGTGTCGGGCGCCGTCCGAATCCGGTTCTTCATCGAACGAGACGGCACTGTCACCGGCCTCCAAATCACCGACGAGAGCGGCAAGCCACCGATGGACTTTGCGGCCCGTGACGCCATTCTTGACTCCTCAGCCTTCAGACCTCTGCCGGCAGATTTGATCGGAGTCGACCGGGAGGGTGTGACGATCACTTTCTTTTACAATTCGAGACCGCCCGACCGAGGCGGTCGGTAACAGGAGCACTCATGACTCATATTCTCAACATCCTTTCCTCCGGCGGACCCGTGATGATTCCACTGGCCCTGCTGTCACTGGTCGCAGTGGCCATCGTCATCGAACGTCTCTGGATGCTGCGGGCGTCCAACTACATGCAGCCGACGACGGTCGCCACCCTCAACGAGCTCTTGGCGGGAGGACAATTCAAGCAGGCCGTCGACTATTGCCGGCGCAACCCGGGACCCTTTGCCGATCTGGTCGCCACCTTGGTCGAAAACCGCCACGCCCCTTATGACGAGCTCAAACAGATCATGGAAGACACCGCCCGACACCGACTCCACAACCTCCAGCGCGGTCTGGCAGCCCTGGGCACCATCGTCGCAGGCGCGCCGCTGTTGGGGCTTCTCGGGACAGTCGTCGGCATGATCAAGATCTTCGCCGTCGTGGCCACGGCCGGGTCTCAGGTCACCGAGGCTTTGTCTCTGGGCATTTCTGAGGCCCTGGTAACTACCGCCAGCGGCCTGATCATTGCCATTCCCGCCCTGTTCACCCACAGTTTTCTCGAGGCCCGCGCCGGCGGCATCATCTCCGAGATGGAGATTCGGCTGATCGACCTCCTGCACTTCGTAAGGCGTGCCGACTCAGAAAGCGATGACGAGGCCGCGGCGTGAAACTGCTGAACCTCAAACCGCGTCGACCCGAGATCCAGATGTCGCCCTTGATCGACGTCATTTTTCTGCTGCTGATCTTCTACGCCGTAACGACCCAGTTTGTCACCGATCAGCGGCTCAAGCTGGACCTCCCCGATGCCAAGACCGCCGAGGAAGTCGGCAGGGGGCGGGAAGAACGCCTCCCAATCGTCAAGATCGCCCGCGACGGAAGTATCTGGATCGACGACATCGAAATCTCAGAAGAAGACCTCGAGGCGCGGATATCCGATTTGGTCCAGAGACGCCCCGAGCAGACCGTCATCCTCAAGGGCGACGAGGGCGCTGACTACGGCGTCGTGGTCCACGTCCTTGATATCGCCCGCTCCGTCGGCGCAAAAAGCATCCAGATGTCGGCGGATAAGCCCCCGAAGGAATAGCTCGGCGGATCCAGGCGAAAACTCTGAAACCGACATCGATGCGGCCCGGAGAAGAAGATAATTGAACCGCCAAGACGCAAAGGCCGCAAAGCGGACGCAAAGAAAGTATTTGAATATATACCCTTGGCGCTCTTTGCGTCTTGGCGGTTCAAAACTGGACTATGGGTTCATCGGTTTCGATCCGGCATCCCGGGTTTTTTTGCAGGCGGCTCCGCAAGGAGCCCCTACAATGGTGCAACGCCACCCGAGGACTGGTGCTCAAGCCACAGGCCGGAGAAGACGTTGAGAAATCGGAAGTGGGAGCGGTAGACCTGCTCCAAGAGTTCGGTGTCCCCCTGGAAGAGCATGTCGTCGATGAACCACCTGAAACGCCGGTCCACCTCTCTGGCCCTCTCGAGACTCTGGGCCGAATGTTCCAGGACCTCCAGGACCTTGTCGGCATGGCCGGCATCCTTGAGCCGACCGATTTCCGACAGTTCCTCTTCCATCTTGACTCGCAACGCGGCCGAAGTCAGAAAGAACGCCTGCAACTCCCAGGGCAGGGTCCCGACCTGGTTCCTCATTTCAATCATCTTCCGATAGGTCGCCGCCTCCCACGGTTCCAACTTGAGGTGGTGGAGTTCCTTTGCGGTGGATGCCTGGTCGATACCGTGTTCCCAGCTGACCAATTCCAGGCCGAAGATGATCTTGTGGAGAGAGGTCGCCAGCAACGGATCGGACGGCAAGAGGTCGATCAAGCCGGACTCTTCCTCCATCGGCTCGAGTTCTTCCAACTCTTCGGGTTGCTCTTCACGCGCCTCAGGAGGGCCGAAGGGACCAGCGGCGGGGGAAAAGGAGTCGGACACCACCCCTGCCGGCTCTGCGACCGGCGACGGTTCCGGCTCGGGATCAGGATTGGGGAACACCTCCGGAGGGGTCTCAGGGACCAAAGGCTTGCCCCCCTCGACCTGTTCAAGCAGGCCATCAACCTCATCGTCCGTCGCCGACACCGGCTCTTCAAGGACCGCCGGCGGCGGCGCCTGGGACGCCCGGCGCGGTTCGAAGGACTCCAAGACCGTCTGCATAGACTCCCTGAGGGCTGCGATGTCCTCTTTCTTGACGTTGTTGTCCCTTCTCTTGGCGTCAAACCGTTCGCGAGACTTTCGGAAGATCTCAAGCTGTCGCCTCAGTTCCTCGTGCGCCACGCCTGGATTGCGCTCGATATATCGCTCGATCTCGAACACCTTGTTGGTATCTTCGAGAATCTTGGCCTCTTCCTCGAGGTAGAGCGCAAGAAACCGGTTTTTCAATTCGATATTGGTTTCAACAATCTCAATCAACAAAGAAGGGTGCAATCCAACCTTGCCAAGCCTCTCTTTGAGTTCTCGAAAGCGATCAATCACACGGGAGTGCAGCAGGCCTTGGAAGTCCGGAATCGCCCGAACCTCCTCGCGCAGGTCTTTGATCAACCCGATCAGTGTGCGCTCCTCGCCAGGGGTAGGTGCCGGAAGAGCAGCAATCTCAGCCAAACGTTCGAAGCTGGTCCGCAGCTCACCCCGGTCCCGCAACCTTTCCGATCCGCCCTCTGAGGAACTCCCGGCCAGCCTGGTCAACAAAATATCCAACTTGTCGAACGTGTCCCGCTCCGGCGTCGGCTCGAGAATGTAGAACTTGACCAGGGCAAAAAGGATCTTCTCGTCCTGGTTCTTCAGGTGATCAAAAAACTTCCGAAGTAATGAGGGCGAAAACTCCCCCTCAAGCTTGGAGAGTTCGTGGTGGATCCGGGCCAGCTCCCGCTCGAGCTTCTCAAACTCCTGGATTGTGGCGGCGTCGGCGTTGGTCCCCACGCCAACCTTTGGCACAAGGGCCTGCACATCCCGGTACAGGACCTGAAAGTCGTAGTCATATGGCAGAGGTCCCAGACCTTGGTGCTTGTACACACCGCCGAGGAACTGGTAGAACGTCCATAGCGATCTGAACCTGTCGGACAGGCCGGTGTATCGCAAAGTCAATTCGGTGCCCTCAGTCTCCATGTATCATCAAGGATACACCGAGCAGGTCGCCGGAACAAACCAGGGAGTCCACCATGCTGGGTCGAGTCGTCATCAGCCAAGAAGAAATCGCCGAAATGGTCGATCGAATGGCCTCTGAGATCAGTGCCGAAATTGAAGGCCGATCGCCGGTTTTTGTCGGAGTCCTCAAAGGATGCGTCTTTTTTTTCACCGACTTGGTCCAGCGAATCAAGAAGCCGTTGGAGGTTGACTTCATCCAAGTTTCTTCCTACGGGTCCGGGACCAACTCGTCCGGAACGGTCGTCCTGGTCAAGGACATCACGGCCGACGTCCGGGACCGGGACGTCTACCTGGTCGAGGATATCGTCGACACAGGCGTCACCCTCAATGACGTGGCTGCCATGATCCGGGCGCGCCACCCCCGGTCCGTTCGGATCGTCAGCCTCTTGTCCAAGCCCTCCCGCCGAAAGGTCGAGGTCGATGTGGCCCACCTGGGTATGGAGATAGAGGACGTCTTTGTAGTGGGCTACGGACTCGACTATGCCGAGGAATACCGGAATCTGCCTCAAATCCACGAGCTGATCCCTGAGGGTTGAACCCAGGGACAAGAACACAATTGAACCGCAAAGACGCGAAGACCGCGAACCGTTACCGATGACTCGACTCGATTAGAGGTGGACAGAGTGGACGATCTGGACAAGGTGGACAGTCCACTGAATCCACCAAGTCCACAATGTCCACCGTTATTCTCCAGCACCTCGAGACTCGCCAGTTTCCAGTTTCCAATTGTTCCCTTTTCGTTCCGGCTGTGCCGGGTTATCATACCGCCGCGCCGGGAGGGTATTGCATGGATCCGAGTCGCTTTAGAATTTTGATCCGGGGAGGAGGCGAGTTGGCCTCGGCCACGGCTCACCATCTGTTCCGAGCGGGGTTCACCAGAATCCTCATCCTCGAGCGGCGGTTCCCGAAAGCGGTCCGAAGGTCGGTGTGCTTTTCCGAGGCAATTCTGGACGGTCAGGCCACGGTTGACGGCGTCACGGTTCTTCACGTCCGCACCCTGGAGGCGGTTGACCAAGCCCACCGGCAGGGCATGATTGGGATCATGGCGGCCAACCTGGAGAAGGTTATCGAGCAGTGGCATCCCGATGTCTTTATCGAAGCAACGATGCTTCGGCAGAACTGGGGTTTGCAGCGTTCGATGGCGCCCGTCGTCATCGCGCTGGGGCCGGGATACGTCGCGGGCAAAGACTGCCACGCGGTGGTCGACACGGTCCGAGGCCCCAAGGTCGGCTCGGTCCTCGAGGACACCGGTGAAAACCTGGAGAACCGACCGCCGGCCGACATCATGGGATTTACCGACGAGCGGTCACTGAAGGCGGTTCGTGACGGCATCTTTTTCACCCAACGTAAGATCGGTGACGAGGTCGAACGCGGCGAACGGGTAGGCACAGTGGTATCAGTCTTCGGTATCGAGGACTACCGGCGGGGCGTTCCCGTTGATGCCTCCTACGCCGTCACCGCCAGGATCGGCGGCGTGGTTCGGGGACTGCTGAGGGACGGGGTTCCGGTCAAGAAAGGCGACCGCATCGGCGACGTCGACCCCAGGGGCTTTACCGATGACATCGACCATCTGTCGGACAAATCCAGGCGCGTCGCTGAGGGCGTTCACGAGGCATTGGTAGATATGTCCCACCACCTTCCGCCGGCAACTGAGTCCGAGGCGTGAACACCAGGTTCCTGGGCGCCTCCCGGAGAGTCGCGTGGAAAATCCACCCTCCAATTCTCGCCCTCGGTGGCGGTGGCGCACGGGGTTTCGCCCACATCGGCGTCCTCCAGGAATTGGATCGACACTCGCTATCCATCCGTTCAGTAACCGGCACCAGCATGGGTGCCATCGTCGGGGCGATGTACGCATGCCTGGGTTCCGGCGATGCGGTGTTCGAAAAATGGCGGGAAGCCCTCGCCCGTGACCTGCTCCCGAATCCGCCGCAATCTACCGGTTCCCGAGGCCGTGACGGGAAGGAGCACCCTCTCCTACAGGCCGCGCGTCGGTTCCGGAATCGATTGGTCGTGTCCTTCGCCCTCCACCAACCTTCGATGCTGGACGGGACCTCGATTGCCGAGGCCGTTGAGTTTCTCCTGCCTGATGTCCGCATCGAGGATCTGCCCTTGAGATTCTCGGCCGTCGCCACCGACCTTGACACTGGGGAAAGCGTCACCATCGACACCGGCCCCTTGAGGACGGCCATCAGGGCCTCCGGGGCGATCCCCGGCGTCCTCCCTGACGTTGAGATCGACGGCCGCCACCTTGTGGACGGCGGGGCGGTCGCCGAAACACCCGTTCGCGAGGCAAAAGGGGCCGGACGTCCGGTCTTCGCGGTCGATGTCTCGATGGACCTCGGCAAGCGATCCGACGACGACATCGCCCTGGACACGATGATGAGGACTCAAACGATAACCGCCGCCGCACTCAGGCAGCACCAGTTCCGTGACGCGCGTTGGGTCCTGAGACCCGAGGTCGGCCACGCGGCCTGGTCCGACTGGGACCTCTTTGAGGAACTCGTCGAAGCCGGCGCCAAGGCGATGCGAGGGTGGCTGGGGACGGACCGCTGACCCAAGCCCGGCAGTAACGCCTGCCGCGGTAGCGGTCGCTGAGGCTGCCATCCGCCCCTGTTCCGGTCGCTGAACGCTGTCCCTGCCCCGGCCCCTGTACGCTGTTCCTGCCCCTGCCATCTGACGCGGCCGCTGTCGACCATACCGAAAACCACGAGCGCCCCTTTCCAACGGGGCGTGCCGTCTTTGACTTTTTCCCCAGGTAGACCTTCAGGAGACCGGGGCGTTGCGGTAAAAGTCTAAGGGGGCAACCCACGGAGAGCGCCCCAGCAATCGAATCTCGGCCAACGCCGTAGGCCGCCGAGGTCGTTTCCCGGAGGGGCGGTCTCCCTCCCGATTCGAAAATGTCGCCCCTCCGGGAAATTATCGAGCAGAAGCGCTCGTAGCCCACGCTACCCGCTTCGCGGGTCCGAGCCTCTCGGCTCGGCAGCCCTTCGGGCTGGCGTCGGTTCCTGCTCCCGAAGGCCGGGGATAAGATACAGGGGCAGGGACAGTGGACCGCGTCAGGATCAGTGTCAGTTCGCAGCGTCAGGTTCAGCTTCAGGTGCAGCGTCGGCGTCCGTGACAGGCGTTGCGGGATTGGCGAACCGACTGACCGGGTTGGACTCGAGTCGCTGTGCAAGGTGGTCGAGCGCAGCCCTGAGCGCGGGATCCGCGCTTGCCCGTTCCTGTTCGATCAGCCCGGATGTTGCGGGATGATCCACCACGAGCAGCACCGTCACCAACGCATTCCGTTCATCGTCGGGGCGGGCGAGGAATTCGTCAAACAACGCGCGGGCGGCAAGAGAACGGATCTCCTGGCCCTCTTCCGGATGTCGTACCAGACCTGCTCGCCACACCGGGGCGCTCGCGGCGGTGGCCAGGGCTCGAGCCACGTCACGGTGTATTGCGGCGTCACGTTGCTCGCGAAGCGCTTCCACGAGCCGGCGGACCGCTGAGAGGCGGCGGCAGTGCCCCATTCCAGACAGGACGGCCTGTCCGCGCTCGCCCGGTTCGCGAGAAAG
>JAUWTC010000068.1 GCA_030609785.1 Holophagae bacterium | reverse complement strand
CGTCGTGGCGTCCGGGACCGGATCCATCGCCTACGGGGTCGATCCCGAAGGCCATACCGCCCGTTCCGGCGGTTGGGGATATCTCCTCGGTGATGAGGGATCGGCCTTCTGGCTGGGCCACTATGCGGTGAGACACGCGATCCGTGCGGTTGACGGACGAGGCCCGGCCACGACCCTCTACGATTTGATCTGCTCAAAGCTCAGTATTTCCGAGCCCGCTGAGCTGGTGGAGTGGTTCTATGACCAGGAATACTCGCGCAATCGGGTTGCCAATTTGGCTTCTCTGGTGGAGACGGCGAGCCTTGATGGCGACGAGGCGGCCGAAGACCTTCTGGACCAGGCGGGCGGTCATCTTGCCAGGGCTGCGAAGGCGGTAGCAGACCAGCTGACTTTTCCCGATCGGCATCCGATTGTTCTGTCGGGCGGGGCGTTCAAGGCGTGTCCGAGCTTGATTCGGCGGTTGCAGGGCCGGCTTGCCTCGCCCGATGTTGAGGTCAGGCCCCTTGATACCGAACCGGCCACTGGGGCCGTTACCCTGGCACTAGAGTTGTTGCAATGAGTTCCACTCCCTCCAAGGTACTGATCGTCAACGCAGACGACCTGGGCCGAACCGCCGGAATCAACTCCGGTATCTTCGAAGCCCACTCAAAAGGCCTGGTGACCAGCGCGACCCTGATGGTGGCCTACCCCGCAGCCGAAGAAGCCGCGGCCCAGTCTGCTGCCCACCCGGACCTGGGCATCGGGCTTCATGTGCAACTGACCGGTGGTCGACCCGTTCTGCCTCCGGAGCGTTTGCCCAGTCTGGTGGATGATTCCGGGCGTCTTCCATCGTTTCCGGACGGGCTCGGGCCTGCTGAGCCCCGTGAAGTGATGGCCGAAGCACGGGCACAGTTCGATCGATTCCTGGAACTGACCGGCCGTCTGCCCACCCACCTGGACAGCCACCATCATTCCCACCGGAACCCGATTGTCTGCGACGCACTGGTCGCCCTGGCGCTGGAACACAATCTCCCAATTCGCAATGCGTCGCCGGAGGTCGAGGAGCGGCTGAGCCGGGAAGGGATCAATACCAATGACTTCTTCGTCGAACGGTTCTTCGGGGAAGATGCCCAATTGGAGATCTTGATTGAGATCCTCGGCGGTCTACAGCCTGGGATCACCGAGATCATGTGCCACCCCGCCAACGTCGACGACGAGCTTCGAAACAGCAGCAGTTATGCCGTCGAGCGTCAGCACGAACTCGAGGTTCTGACCCACCCCGATGCCGTACGGGCTGCGCAGGAACTGGGCCTTCGACCTGCGCACTTCGGAACGGCATGGCGATGAGCATCGGTTCGATTGATCTGGGCATCCTAGCGGTCTATCTCGCGGGGGTCGTCCTGCTCGGCCTGTGGATCGGGCGCAACGCCGGCAGCGTATCCGACTTCGTGGTTGGCGGGCGTGACCGCCCCTGGTGGTTGATCCTCTTTTCCATCGTCGCGACCGAAACCAGCACCGTCACCTTCCTGAGCATCCCCGGCTTTGCCTATTCCAGGGACATGACCTGGCTGCAGATACCGTTTGGTTTTCTCCTCGGGCGATTCGTGGTGGTCTTCCTCTTGTTGCCGCAGTACTTCAAGGGTTCGTTCTATACCGCCTACGATGTACTCAATGAGCGGTTCGGCGGCGCTACCCAGAAGGCGGCGTCGGCGATGTTCATCATCACTCGCAGCCTGGCCGACGGGCTTCGTCTCTTCTTGTCGGCGATCGTTCTCCAGGAGATGACCGGCATCCAGATTCATTGGGCCGTGGTGGCAATGGGCGTCGGCACGATCGTCTACACATTCTTCGGTGGAATCCGGGCCGTATTGGTGACAGATTTGGTCCAGTTTGTCATCTATATTTCCGGCGCGCTGGTGGCCTTCGCCTTGATTCTCCGGCGGCTGCCGGGGGGCTGGGATCAGCTCATCAGTGTTGGTGAAGCGGCCGGTAAGCTGCGGGTGTTTGATCTGTCCTTGGACTGGAGTCAGCCCTACGGCCTGTGGGCCGGCCTGATCGGCGGTCTCTTCATCACCCTGGGCTCGCACGGCGTCGACCAGATGATGGTTCAGCGATACCTGTGCGCTCGAAAGCTCAAAGATGCCCAACGAGCGCTCTGGGTCGGTGGTTTTGTCGTGGTGGCCCAGTTTGCGCTCTTTCTCCTGATCGGAGTCGGGCTCTACGCCTTCTATCAGGCCTTCCCTCCGGAAGTCGCCTTCGAGCGCCCTGATCGGGTCTTCGCCCGGTTCATCCTGGACGAGATGCCGGTGGGGCTGTTGGGCATCCTGCTGGGCGCCATCTTCGCCGCCGCGATGTCGACGCTCTCGAGTTCGCTCAATTCCTGCGCGACCGCCGCCGCCAACGATTTCTACTTCTCAGGTAAGGGTTCAGAGGCCTCGACCGAAAAGCAGCTCCGCATCGTCCGTATCCTGACCATCATCTTCGGACTGATCCAGATCGGCGTCGGGATCGCCGGCCAGTGGGTGAGGGCGTCGGTGGTCTCAAGCGTGCTGGGCATCGCGGGCTTTACCACGGGGATCGTGCTGGGGGTGTTCTTCCTCGGCATCTTTGCCCGACGGGTCGGAGAAAAAGCGGCACTGGCCGGGCTGGTCGTCGGTCTGTGCGGCATGAGCCTGGTCTTCTTTGCAACGGACCTCGCCTGGCCGTGGTTTGCGCTGGTCGGGTCGGCCATGACCTTTGCCGTCGGCCTGGTGGCAAGCTACGTATGGCCGGTTTCGGCGACCCGATGAGGATCAGGAGACGAAAATGAAACCCGGAGCACAAGGCCGGCTGCGATCGCTCGATGTCTTCCGTGGAGCGACGATTGCAGCGATGATCCTGGTCAACAATCCTGGGGACTGGGGCGCAACCTTTGCCCCTCTGCTGCATGCCGAGTGGCATGGCTGGACACCGACAGATCTAATTTTCCCTTTCTTCCTCTTTGTGCTCGGAGTGGCCATCCCTCTCGCATTTTCATCTCGAATCGAACGGTCCGGCGGTGATCTCGGCCCCATTTATCGGCAAGTGGTGCGCCGGACGATCATTCTCTTTGGCCTGGGTCTCGTACTCGCCTGGTCTCCGTTTTTCGACGTCAACTGGGCGACGGCTCGTATTCCCGGGGTTTTGCAGCGCATCGCCCTGGTCTACTTCTTTGCATCCCTGGCCTATCTGAACCTCGGACGATTGGGTCGAGTGTGGCTCTCCGTGGGGCTGCTCGTGGGTTATTGGTTCGCGATGGAGTTGATTCCGGTTCCCGGATTTGGGGCTGGAGATCTGGGGCCGGACGGAAACCTCGCCGGATGGGTTGATCAGCTCCTGTTGGGCTCCCATGTTTGGCGTTATGCCCCTGGGCCGGCAGATCCCGAGGGAATCCTCAGTACCTTGCCCGCGGTGGTGACGGTGCTGGCCGGCATCTTCACCGGTGAGTGGCTGCGTTCGGAGCGAAGCCAAAGCGAGAAACTGATCGGACTCTTCGTATGGGGAAGTCTTGCAGCAACGGCCGGGAGCTTTTGGGGCTACTTCTTCCCCGTCAACAAGAATCTCTGGACGTCCAGCTACGTCGTGCTCACCGCAGGGTTGGCCCTGGTGACGCTAGCCGTGATCTTCTATTTCGTCGATATACGGGGCCGGGACCGGTGGGCCGAACCATGCCTCGTCTTTGGCACGAACGCCATTACCGTCTTCGTGCTCAGCGGTCTGGTTGCCAAGGCGATGTACAAGATCCGGTGGACCGATGTTGATAGTGTGACCATCAGCCTCAAGGGCTGGTTGTATCACCATTTCTTTTCGTCGTGGATTCCGGATTACTGGGCCTCACTGGCCTGGGCAGTGGCCACCATCGTCATCTGGTGGGCCTTGATGCGAGTGTTATACCGGAGGAAGATCTTCATCAAGATCTGAGAGGGGATGCCGGTGAAACTGAGATGTGCCTCGTTGTTGACGGTCCTGATTCTCGCAGGAACCTGGTCAGGGGCGTTGGAGCCGAAGGTCGAGGTGATCACTCCGGGACTGGAGCACCACGTCATGGTCAAGGGCGAGGCGTCCGACACACGGGGCTACCGGATCCTGGTCGGCGTTTTTGAACACCAATCGGAGGCTACCAGGACACTCGAGCGGCTTGTCGACTGCGGCGTTGCCGGCATTCCGGAGAGCGAGGGGCACGAATACTGGATTGTCACACCGTCCGTTGCCGACCGGGAGCAGGCCGAGGCCACGAAGCGTTTTCTGATCGAATGCGGCTTCCCTGAGTCTTTGGAGATCCAGGAACTGACCAAGGATCCCAGTGCCGTGGACGGTCCATGGCGGATCCACGTCCTGATCGCCGACCCTGGGAAGATTATAATTCGGGTGGCTCATTCGTTGGACGCCGCCATCGGGTTGGAGACGACTCCAGAGTTGGCTGTGCGAAAAGGCGCACTGGCAGCCATCAACGGTGGCTATTACCGGATGAAGGGTCTGCTGGCCGGGGACTCCCAGGGCGTGCTCCAGATCGATGGCGCCCTGCTCTCCGAGCCTGACCGGGGGCGCGGCGCCGTGGGATTTTTTGAACACGAAGGAACCACGCGATCGGTCTTCGGAAGGCTCTCCTTTCGCGGCGAGGCTGTGTTTGAGAATGGGGAGCGGGTTGCCATTGACGGCATCAACCGCCCCCGAAAGGCGTCGGAGATTGTGCTCTACACGACGGAATTCCACCGTACGACATTGACGTCCCCCGCGGGCGCCGAGATCGTCATTCGGGATTCTGAGATCATCGAGATTCGGGAAGAATCGGGCAGCTCGGTGATTCCTTCAGACGGAGTGGTGCTCTCTGTTGGTGACGAGCGGATCTCGGAGATTCTGCCTCGCCTGCAAAGGAGGCAGGGTGTGACCGTGGAGACGACGCTCGTCTCACTGTTGCCGGATTCCGAAGGCGACTGGGACAAGGCCGAGAGCATTGTCGGTGGAGGTCCCCTCCTGCTTCGTGATGGTCAACGACTGGAAGAGCCGGAAAAGGAGTCCATCTCCAGGGTCTTCTTCCAAGCCCGGCATCCCCGGACCGCCGTGGGAGTCCGCGCCGATGGAACGCTACTCTTCGTCACGGTGGACGGACGGCAGCCCGGTGAGAGCGTCGGCATGTCCATTCCGGAATTGATCGATCTGATGACGGAGCTCGGGTGCGTCTCCGCCGTCAATCTGGACGGCGGCGGATCGACGACCATGGTCATCGAGGGAGAAATCGTCAATACCCCGACGGATGCTGACGGCGCCCGACGCAACGCCGATGCCATTCTGCTTTTCCCGAGGAGGGTCGCTTCAGCGACTGGATCTTGACCGAAGGGAGATTTCTATGGTCGATGTTGTCTCCGAAAATCTGCGCCTGGGATTGGTCAGGTTGGCCGTGGTAGTTCTCATCGCCCTCGTTGGCTGTCATGGGGTGAGGCCTCCGGCAGGACAGGTGGACAACCCGCTGGAGGGCCGTGTGATCTGCGTGGATCCCGGTCACGGAGCCACGGCCGAGACCGATCACTTTCGCGTCGGCCCAGGGGGCGAGCGGGAAGAGTGGATCAATCTCCGAGTGGCGCTCCTGCTGAAGGGAATGTTGGAAGAGCGTGGAGCTCGAGTATTGATGACCCGCACCGAGGATGTGCAGGTTGATCTCAGCGACCGCGCCAGCTTGGCGGTAGAGAACCACGCCGACGTGTTTGTTTCCATTCACCACAATGCGACGGCGGATCCTGAGGTCAACTTCCCAATCGTCTATTTCCATGGGGCGGCGTCGGAGAATCGAGCCGGAGTTGCCCTGGGGAAAATTCTCGCGCGCAATCTCCGCGACGCCCTCTTCGACGAAGCCACGCTCGCTTGTCTGATTTCGGATCGGGCCATCTTTCCCGAAAAAGGCGCCAACGTCCTTCGGAATTCCTACGGCATCCCGGGTGTGATCGGCGAGGCGTCGTTCTTTTCCAATGCTGATGAAGAGCAACGGCTGAAGCGCCCGGAGGCCAACCGCGCGGAAGCCGAGGCCTATGTTGCCACCCTCGAAGAGTTCTTTTCCGCCGAGATTCCGCCGATTGCCGAAAAGGGCACACTGGTGGACCTGCCGCCGTTTGCCGTCCTCGAAGGTGGGGAAAGAATGGAGGACGAGGCCCTATCGTGGCGCCGGCTGTTCGACGAAGGACTGGATTTGATGAAGACCGGGGATCGCGGCTCGTTGGTAGAGGCGCTTGATCTCTTCACGCGCTCGGTGCGGGTCTTCCCCGATTCCCCAGTCGCCCGCCAGTGTCACGAGCATCGGGCGGAGATTCTCGAGGCTCTGGGTAATGAGGCTGCGGCGGAGGTTGCTGCGCTTCGGGCTCGGGAGCATTACGTGGGCGTGGAGTGAGGGGGCCGGGGCTGTAAACAGGGGCAGCGACAGCGACAGGAAACAGCGTCAGTTGACAGCGCCCTGGACAGTCATCAGCGTCGGCGTCTGGGGCGGCGACAGGTTCGGCCTCGGACGCCGTCCACTGTCGCCGTTGCGGCAAACGGTCGCTGATCACGGTCGCGGATTGCTGACGCTGAAGCCCCCGACCTCCCCAGAAACCAAGAGCGCTCCTCTCCAGCGGCGAGTGCGGAATATTCTCTTTTGCATGGTTGGATTTATTGACTGTTGATTTTGACACGAATTGATTATAGACCTTTTTAAGGTACAATATTGCGTACCGAAGGAGGTATCTATGATAGGTCCAAACGTTGCGGAAGACATTAAACCGATTTCGGAGTTTCGGGCGCGGACCGCGGCCCTGATTGCGCAGGTGCAGCGATCACGGCGGCCCTTGATACTGACTCAGCACGGACGAGGTTCTGTGGTCTTGCTCGACGTCCACGTATTTGAAGCCATGCGTGAGGAGATCGAGCTTCTCCGTGACCTTGGCGTCGCTGAACGACAGATCGACGGAGGTCACGGTGTCTCACATGACGATGCCAGGCGCCGAATCCTCGCAGCAGCTGACGAATGAAAATAGTCTGGGCCCCTTTGGCCGTCGATCGTATGGAGGAGGCGGTCCGGTTTATCGCTCAAGACAAACCGGATGCCGCCCGCAGTTGGGCAGAGCAATTGCTGGCTCGTGTCGATCAGGTGGCTCAATTCCCTGAGAGTGGTCGAATTGTTCCGGAGCTTGGCCGTGACGACATTCGCGAGATCGTGCATGGCTCGCATCGAGTCATTTACCGTCTCGCCGGCGGCGAGATTCGGATTTTGACGGTTCGTCACACCGCGAGACTCATCGACGAAGACGAACTCGAAGGCTCATGATCGCTCTCCCTCACTCGGTCAAACAACAGTGGAAAGAGCTGCCGGGCGCCGTCCAGGAGGAGCCCGAAAAGAGAAAAGATATCCACGAAGGACACGAAGGAGCACGAAGACAAGACCTTCGCAACTGATTAAGTCCACGGGCATCGCAAAGCCCCTTCTGTTTTATCTTCGTGTTCTTCGTGCCCTTCGTGGATTACTCCTTCGTTTTCTTCGTGGATGACCTCAAACAAACGCAGGCTCCAGGAGTTTGATGGCGCCCTGTCGGGCTCGAAAACGCGCATGAGCGCGGGCTCGGGAAGGGGTTTCGGTACAGCGCCGATACCCCGATCTGTTGCGGGCTGGTATCGTGTCCTCGCGGAGTTCTTGCCATGTACTTACACCGATTTTTCCTGATTCTTCTGGTCCTCACACTGCTGACCACCGCGTGCCGGTCGACGCCGACGCCTGGACCCCAGATCGAGCCGATGATGGGAGACCGGGTGCTGATTCAGCCGGCCCGGCTGGGGCCGGGCGACACGATCCAATTCGTGGCGCCGGCGGGTGACCTGGACGAGGGCATGATAATGAAGGCCAAGGCCCATCTCGAAGGCCTCGGCTACACGATCAAGATGCGGGAGGACCTCTTCGCCGTCGAGGGCTACCTCGCCGGCAGTGATGAACGACGGACCGAAGAACTGATGCAGGCCTTTCTCGACCCGGAGGTTGACGCCATTTTCCCGGGAACCGGGGGTTACGGCACCATGCGGATTCTCGACCGCCTGGACTACGACTCTATTCGGGCCCATCCCAAGATGGTCATCGGCTTTTCCGATATCACCGGTTTGCATTCGGCCCTCAACCGTCGTGCGGGCATGGTGTCCTTCCACACTCCGGCGCCGATGTGGTGCTTCGGCGGGGACAAGGAGATGACGCCTTTTTCGAAGGAGTATTTCTGGAAGGCCCTCCGCGCTGACCAATCGGTGAAACGGGACGGCTACACCATCGAGGTCCCGCCGGACGAACCGCAACCGGAGGTCCTTGGCAAGGGCCGGGGCCGGGGTCGGTTGACCGGCGGCAATCTGTCGATGATCTCGGCCCTTGAAGGCACGCCCTATGCCATCGATACCCGCGATGCCATCCTGCTCATCGAGGATGTTCGCGAAGCGCCGTACCGCATCGACCGAATGCTGCGGCAGCTCAAGCTCGCCGGTAAGCTGGACACCCTGCGGGGCGCGGTGCTGGGACAATTCACCCGCAACTACGACCGCGAAGAGGATCAACTGACCGACGACCCTCGCTTCACTGTGGACGGCGTGCTCAAGCAGTACTTCGAGCCGCTGGGAATCCCTGTGCTGATGCACTTCCCCGTTGGCCACCACCCCATGAATGCAGCCCTTCCGCTTGGCGCAATGGTGGAGGTCGATGCCGATAAGGGTGTGCTCCGGGTTCTTGCGTACTGACCGATCAATACAAGAGGGCCGATGCACGTGCCTTTCGCCAAGTAGCGTGATCCGCCAGGTCCGCATCGAGGATCTGCTGTACGGTTTTGCCGGCCTTCAGATCCTCAAGCAGGTGCGAGGTCCCCAGCAACGACGTTAGGGCGGCGCCCTCCCGTTTCCACTCGAATTCGGGCAGCTTTGAGAGGGCCGCGAGCAGGGTCACGCCGAGGCGATAGGGTTGGGCCGCCTGCGGGTCGGTGACCCGGATAGTCCATCCCTTACAGGCTTGGTCGAGGAACTTCGGGTCAGGGGCAGCCGGGGAGGTGGCTGGTGTGAAGACCATCGGTTCGAACGCGAAACCGGGTG